>DATNPC010000828.1:0-19776 GCA_036703375.1 Allocoleopsis sp. | reverse complement strand
TCTGGGGTTCATTGTTGTCCATAGTTCAAATAGACTAGTGCAAGAAGGCGTAAGAAACAGGGCTCCAGGGTAAAAGCAGGGTAAAATGTAGAAAGGCTTCTACTTTCTACGTTTGGCTGCATTGTTAACTGGTCACTTATTTTTTTCTGCTGTGCTGCACTAGCCATACAATGACTGTCGATTGTTTGTAGAATGTCATCTATCTTTAGACAGAAATTATTAGGTTATAGAAAATTAAATCTTTAGAGATATGAGTTTTCGAGGGGAAAGAAGCAATCTGAAATTAGGTTGAGTACAGGAAGAGTTCCGATGCCCTATCAACAGGTTGATGAATTACCAGATTCAGTCAAAAATCACCTACCTAAGCATGCTCAGGAAATTTTCCTCGCGGCTTTTAACAATGCGAGTAAAGAGTACGACGAGGAAGAGACTGCCTTTAAAGTTGCCTGGAGTGCGGTGAAGCACAACTACGAAAAAGGCGATGACGGCAACTGGCACGAAAAATCAGCGTAAAATGCGATCGCATTTCTAAGGTGAATGTCACTGACTTAACCCTGAATCAATCCTTGCGCGGGGGGTTTGGGGGAGACGCATGTCCCCCAATGGGGGTTTGGGGGAAACCCCCAAGTCCGGGTTCTTTCTAATACCTGCAACTTTCGCCTTAAGTCAGTGCCATTCTTTCTATAGCTCCGTTTCTGGCGATTTCGCTAAAAAGGGTAGGTAATCGCTGGCAAACATGGCTGCTTGGAGTCGATCGCGCAGATTCAAGCGATTTAAAATGCTAGTGACGTGATTTTTGACGGTGCGCTCGGAGATATAAAGCGACTCGGCAATTTCGCGGTTCGTCGATCCAGCGATAATCAGACACAACACTTCTCGTTCTCTAGCTGTCAATTTGGCTAACTCTGGAGGCAGGACGGTGGGCGGAGCGGATGTGGCAGGAGAGGCAATCGGCGTCGTCGGCGTGCTGTGCGCGATCGCTTTTTCAAACAAACCAGGTGCGAGTTGGGTGTATCCCCTGTACACGGCTCGAATCGCTTGAGCTAATTCTTCCGGATGGCTATCTTTGAGTAGATATCCCTTCGCACCATATTTCATTGCTCGCGATACATAATCATCGTCATCAAAGGTTGATAAAACCAACACTTTAACGTCTGCGAAGCGATGGCAAATGATTTGAGTTGCCGCTACGCCATCCATCTCTGGCATCCGGATGTCTAGAAGTACGACATCAGGTTGTGAAGACGTGCGATACAATGTCTCGACAAGCGCGATCGCTTGCTGACCATTTTCGGCTTCCCCAACAACTTGTAAGTCACTTTGAGCTTCCAGCAACACTTTCAAGCCCTGACGTACCAGTATCTGGTCATCAACCAGTAGCAACCGAATCATATAGCGGCCCGTGATAGCGGAATTTGTGCAGTAACTAGACAACCTGTCCCTGGCTGACTGATGAGATTGAACTGTCCTCCGAGGGCTGTCGTCCGTTCTCGCATGCCTTGGAGTCCAAATCCCGTCGAATTTTGCAAGGGGTTGAATCCTTTCCCATTATCCTTCACTAAAAGATACAATGTTTGACCTTGCTGTACGAGTTGAATGGAAACGGCAGTGGCGGCGCTGTGTCGAGTGATATTGGTGAGCGCCTCCTGCACAATGCGATATACGGTGGTATTGACCTTAAGGGGTAAAGGGTGTGATAGGTTAATCGTGCAATCGGGTTGAATTGTTGTGGTTGTGCGAAAGTCATTGACTAAGGTTGCGATCGCGTTTTCTAAAGATTGTTGCTGTAGTGGATCGGATCGAAGCATTGCTACAGATTGACGCACTTCTTGCAGCGCTTGCGTACAAAGCTGTTTGGCGGCTTTGAGAAATAAACCCGTTTTCTCAGTATCCGAAGAAAGCAGCAGTAGAGCGCTGTCGAGCTGAATACTTTGTGCAGTCAGGGTATGTCCCAACGAATCATGAATTTCACGAGCAATACGATTTCGTTCCTGTAACGTCGCTTGGTCTTCAATACACAGCGCATAGTGCCGCAACTGTTCGTGAGCTTTTGATAGCTTTTCCCGGCTTTGGCGTTCAGCCAACAGGGCATTAACCAGCAAGAAGACAAAAACCAAGGCCATCGCAAACGAGAACGCTGAGGTCAACTTCCAGGTCAATACCTCTTGCCTGATGGGTTTAACTACGCTCATCGGTTGGCTCAAATGCCATAAGGATGGACTGCGTAGGAAGAGCATTAGCAAAAATGACCCAAACGCCAATCCTGTCACAATTAGGCGACCGAGTTGCTCGAACATCTGACAGCTACGCAGAACAGCAACCATCGCCAATACAGGGACGAAGCGATCCTTACTATCTGTCAGAAACGGTAACAGGATAATGGCAAACTCCAGGCTCGTATACAAAACCTTGGACGCGAGTTTCTGTGTGGGTAGCCAAAACCGCATTGCCGCAAAAGCTGCCAGAGTAAAGATACTCAGCAGTGAATAGTGACCAAATGAATTAAGTGGTGAAGTCAGGAGCACCGTTAGAGCTGTAAAGCCGAGTAAAACCCATTCCAACTGAAGCAGCAGACGTTTCATGAAAAAAGCGATCGCTTTGCCAAAGTCTATATGAACCTTGGTAGGGGCGAAGCATTTGAGCCAAGATTTCTCAGTAATCAGTAAGTTTCTCTTCGCAAATGCTTCGCCCTTACAGGATTTTGCAAAAATAATAATTCAGGAGATTAATCCACAACCAAACCATCCTGAACGCGAATCGTCCGTTTGGTTTGAGCCGCAATATCTGGTTCGTGAGTCACAATTACAATCGTGATGCCTTGCTCGTTCAATTCGGTGAGTAAATTCATCACATCATAAGATGTCTCGGTGTCTAAGGCTCCCGTTGGCTCATCTGCCAAAACTAAGGCCGGTCGATTCACCAAAGCACGAGCAATCGCAACCCGTTGTTGTTGTCCGCCAGAAAGTTGGCTGGGGCGGTTGAACATGCGATCCTCAAGTCCTACCCGTTTCAACGCTTCCATCGCCCGTTTTTTGCGTTTGGGCTTCGGTACGTTGGCATAAACCATCGGCAGCATAACGTTATCCAGTGCTGTAGCACGAGCCAAGAGATTAAATTGTTGAAAGACGAAACCGAGACGCTGATTGCGGATATAGGCTAATTCATCGTCATTAAACGTCGTCAAGTTTCTCCCTTCCAGAACATACTGTCCTGTCGTGGGGCGATCGAGGCATCCAATAATATTCATCAACGTGGATTTACCGGAACCCGACATTCCCATAATCGCCACATATTCCCCTTCCTTAATGGATAGATTAATTCCTTTAAGAACCGGGACGTTGACTTCTCCCAATCGGTAAGTTTTAGTAATTGACTCCATCCAAATCATAGGACTTTAGATTTTACATTGAAATCAGGAATTGATAATCTTTCTTTTAACTTTTAGCTTTTAACTTTTGACTTACCTAGTCGCTCCGTAAAGCCGCGATCGGGTCGAGTTTAGCGGCGTTGCGGGCGGGAATAACTCCAGCCACCAAGCCAACTAAGAACGAGAGTCCAAAACCGGCAACAACTGACACTATAGAAATGACAAAGGGAAATTTAAAGATTGTTGCAGCACCAAATGCAATAGAAATACCAGAAAGCATGCCGATGCCTCCGCCTAAAAGGGAAATTAAAACGGACTCTGCTAAAAATTGACTGAGGATGGCTGAATAAGTTGCTCCAACTGCTTTGCGAATTCCAATTTCTCGCGTTCGTTCTACAACAGAAACCAGCATGATGTTGGCAATCCCAATACCACCAACTAATAAAGAAATACCCGCGATCGCGACGACCATCAGTGTCATCGAACCCACAACGGTACTAAAGGTATTGACGATATCAGCTTGGTTGGTAATCCGAAAATCATCAGGCTCAGGCGGATAAATATTATGGCGCAATCGCAGGAGATTGGTGACTTGAAACTGCGCTGCTTCCAACTGTTGGCGATCGCTATTTTTGACCAGAATCCCACTGACAGAAATACCTGTTAAGGCATTATTCCCCACAATTCGTGCCGACATGAGGGTGAGAGGAATATAGGCAGTGTCATCTCTATCCATCGGTCCTTGCGAACCTTTCACCTCCATGATCCCAATCACTTCATACGCCTCGCCCTGAATCCGAATTTTCTCGCCAATAGGATTAGCCCCCTCGCCAAACAGATTTTTCAGGAGTGTCGGACCAATGACAGCAACTTGCTTAGCGCTATCCAGTTCGTCCTGGGTAAAAAATCTCCCCTCTTGCGGATGGATATTCCTTGCGTCTGGATAGTTTAAATCCGTCCCATAGACGGTAGTTGACGTATTTTGATCGCCATAGACAACTTGTACAGACCGTTGCAGGTAGGCAGAAACAATCTGTACTGAGGGAGCGTTCTCCTGAATTGCCTGAGCATCTTGCCAAGTCAACGTACTAATAGAACCGAGTCCCTGACGGACATTTCCGCTTCTCGCTGCTCCGGGGAAAATCTGCAACACATCGGTTCCCAAAGCCTGTATCTGTTGCTCGACACTCTTTTGTACGCCTTGACCCACTGAGGAAATTGCAATAACTGAGGCAATGCCGATGATCACACCCAGCATCGTTAGTCCTGTACGTAGTTTGTTACTCCACAGTGCCTCGATCGCCATTGAGAGGATTTCTCCCATGGGCATGGACAGGGAGCGGGTTTGTTTATGAGTAGAGGATTTGATCGTTGACATACTTATACCCCTTAAGGACGGCCACTTGGAGCGCCACCACCACCAGAGAAGCCACCACCACCAGAACGGCCGGAACCGCCACCTGGCGCACCTGGTAAAATCCCTCCACGCGGTCTAGATTGAGGTCGCTCGCCCGGTGGAAAGCTAATCAACACTCTCTCGTTGCCGCTTAATCCCGATTTCACCTCTGTTTTGTTATTAACGGTGACACCCGTTTCAATCCGAGTGAATATGGGTTGGTTATCAGGGCCTGCCACCAACACACCAGTCGCTCTTTGTCGCCGGACAACAGCAACTGTCGGCACCACGATCGCATTTTTCAATTCACCGACTTGGAACTCGGCTTCGACATTCATTCCCGATCGCAATTGCTTTTGTGCCTCAGCATCGGGCAACGCGACTTTCACTTCAAAGCTGGTAACATTTTGCGTAACCGTTGCTTGAGCAGCAATTTGACTGACTTTACCCTCAAACGTTTTTCCAGGGTAAGCGTCTGCCTTTAACTTCACGCTCTGACCGAGGCGAATTTGTGCAATGTTATTTTCAGATAAATTGGCGACTACCTGATTCGTCGAAGCTAAAGTCAAAATCGAATTCGATGCCGCTCCCGCCACAGAACTGGCTGAGGTCGTTGGAGTCACAAACGCGCCGGGGTCTGAGAACTTTTTAGTCACAACACCATCGAACGGAGCGCGCAGAATCGTATCATTAATCTGAGTTTGAATATTTTGCAGCGCACCTTTGGCTGTCATCACTTGTGCGCGTGCTGCCTCAATATCTTCAGGGCGAGTTCCGGCTTTGAGGAGGTCTACAGCTTGTTGTTGCTGCTTTACCTTAGCTCTAGCTTGCTCAATCTCCTCAGGACGTGCGCCAGCTTTTTGTAAATCCAGTGCTTGCTGCGCTGCTCTAACCTGAGCTTGGGCGCTATCGCGAGCGGAACGTGCTTGGTTTAATACTTGCAGAGAAACCGCTCCGGCGTCGTAGAGTTGCTGGTTGCGGCGCAAGTCATCTTCTTTTTGATTGGCAGTGGCTTGAGCATCTTGTAACTTGGCTTGGGCTTGGGCAATATCCTGGGGACGATTACCGGAGAGCAACTGTTGCAGACTGGCTTGGGTTTGCTCCAGTTGAGCTTGGGCTTGACCAATATCTTGAGGGCGGTTGCCAGCTTGCAACTTTTGTAAATTTGCCTCGGCTTGTGCCAGTTGTCCCCGCGCTTGAGTCAGTTGCCCTTGCAGGTTTGAGTCATCCATGTAGGCCACAATCTGCCCTTGTTTGACGATATCGCCTTCCTTTACCAGCAGACGTTTGAGGACACCTGAATTTTTCGGACTGACGTTAATCGATCGCTCCGGTTGAACCGTACCATTTGCCGAAAGGGTAATCGCTAGAGTCTGCCGTTCTACTGGCATGGTGAGAATTTGCTTTTTTTGTTGTTCGCTAGGAATGACAACAGCCAGGCGGTAAATTCCATAGCCACCTCCCACTAAAAGGCAAGGCAGGAGCAACCACAACAGCCAGCGAGTTCCCAGCCGTTTCTGGAAGCCTTGCAGTCCTTGCCTAAACATCTCTGGCTGTGATGAGTCAATTGTCATTTCCCTTTCTCCTGTAAAACAAGGCTACTGAATGCAGCATGGCAGAAATAACTATCTATCCAGTTGGAAAAGGTTAAAAAGCTTACTGTACAAGCTTTCTTTCCTTGGAGCCTCCTGCCTCCTGCCTTGAGCCTTCTGCCTTGGAGCCTTCTAGCACTGAATCTACTCGATCGCCCTGGCAAGTATGAATTTGGTAGCCCGCAATTCAAGACGCTGCAATTTTAGTACTCGGTGAGGCGATCGGGCGACTAACCTTGAGATACTGGCGCACCTTCAGGTTTATGCATCCGTTGCCGTTTTTGGCGCATCTGTTGTAATTGTTGTTTTTGTTCATTCGTTAGGACATTATCTATTTCTTGACGCTGCGACTGCCTTAAGGTTTTGAGCTGTTGCTTCTGGTTATCTGTAAGATTTAAGGATTGCATAACCGTCCGCGGATCTTTACCTTGTTCTCGCGCCGTTTTTAACTGGTTCTTTTGCTCGTTCGTATAAATGTTCGCTATCTTTGAGCGATAATTTTCTTGAATTGCCTTAATTTTAGTTTTTTGCTCCTCTGTGAGATTTAAAGCGGATAGGGGAGGAGTATCGGACATCCCACTCTGTTGAGCCTGAGCAGATGATACGGGAGGCTGCTGGGTTTGGGAGCTAGGAGCTTGACATGCGGCTGAAATCATTGCGACACCAGCAATCGTCACAGCAAGTAAGGGAAGGGATTTAAAGTACATGAATACTCAAGAGTGAATTCTTCAGTTGGAAGCGCGTCCTGTTTGACAACTTTATTGTAGGAATTACAATTGCTAACTACATTGATCTAATGTCCCAATCTGATTCATGACTAAAGTCATGCGTTGGCATGGGACAAAAGTCCTACTCCAGTGCTAGAAAAGGTCGTATTGAGAGTAGTACTCTTTAGCTATGAAGTGTTTGAAAATCTACGATATCACACGTTTCCCTCCGGCTACATCTGCTTTTCCCGTTGCAAAGGCGTAAGTCCTAGGGACATCTAAGGCGTAATATTCATTCCAAATATTGTGATGAAAACTTGAATAAACTCTAAAACCATATCAGTTCGTTTCTCGACTTGATAAACTTCTAGAAAACCGAGTCAATCATGGAACTTCTACCCCTTGACAAACTTGGAGCTAGAGAAATTACCCCTGGCACAATTCAATTTGGTGTCTTTTTTCCATGGGTCTCCGCCCCGAATGGCAACCGAGTATTTGTTAAAGTAATCCACGAAAAAGACCAATTTCTCCAAACCATTCAGCCCCTTAGCTTTGAACTCACCCACTTAGTCGATCCCACCTACGGCGACTACTGGTCCTGTCAAGTCAACATCACCTCACAACCACCCCCACCCAACTCCTCCTGGGGACAACCCGGCACCTACATTTACCGCTACGAAATCCACAACCCCAACGTTGGTGTCCTCGACTGGGTCGTAGATCCCTTTGCCCGCGAATTTGGGGTTGGCAAGCTTTCTGCTTTCACTCTGGGCTTCCAGGAACATTCCTGGAGTACGAATGAGGCAACCTGGAAAACACCTGCCTTAAACGACCTAATCTTTTACGAACTTCAACTTGAAGAATTTGGTGAAGACTTTGAGGGTGCCATAGCGCGCTTAACCTACCTGGCCGATCTCGGAGTCAACTGCTTAGAGATCATGCCCGTTTCCAACGTGGCACTAACCGTAGATTGGGGCTACTTGCCAATCGGCTATTTTGGTGTCGATGAACGGTTTGGTAACCGACGAGACTTGCAAAATTTTGTGGATATCGCCCATCAGCTGGGTCTTGCCGTCGTTTTAGATGTTGTCTACGGTCACACCTCTTCCGACTTTCCCTACTGCGATCTCTATCGTCGCTTACGCTACCAACAGAATCCATTCATGGGAGCCTTCGCCAAAGATTACTTCGGTGAAAGCACAAACTTTGCCCTTAAATTCACTCAAGATTTCTTCTACACCGTCAATTATCTTTGGCTCGATCGCTTCCATGTCGATGGCTTTCGATACGACTGCGTCCCCAACTACTGGGATGGTCCCCAAGGAGTTGGCTACGCCAATCTTACCTATTCAACCTACCAGATGGTGAAAACTAACATTGCAACAGGTGGTCACTGGCAGCGGTTCAGTAACAATAGCCAGATCAACCTGATTCAATGTGCAGAGCAACTTGAAGATCCACAAGGAGTGCTTGCCCAAAGTTACAGTAACTGTACCTGGCAGAACTTGACCTTCGATGCAGCCAAGTCCGTTCCCAGTGGTAACAGCAACGACCTCACGCAACTGGGGCTGAAACTAGGATTAGATGGGTTTCCCTCTTTGGCTGTCCTCAACGGTGAAACATTGCCAAAGGCAGCACTCCAGTACATCGAAAACCATGACCACGAGCGCTTTATCTGCCAGTTTGGACTCGAACGAGAGTCAGAAGGACTCTTTCAGGACGGCAACCGCGATCGCTGGTTCAAAGTTCAACCTTACCTAATTGGCTTACTGCTGGCGAAAGGAATCCCCATGCTATGGCAAGGGCAGGAATTGTGTGAGAACTATTGGATTCCACCAGGAGGACTAGGGCGGGTACTCTTGTTGCGTCCCGTCCGTTGGGACTATTTCTACGATGACATCGGCAAAAGTACCGTAGGGTTAACCCGCAGCTTGCTCAAACTCCGCCGTCAGAACGAGGAGTTTCGATCGGGCGATCACTTCTTTTATAACGATTCCTCCCGCTATCAATCGCGAGGATTGCTATTCTTTTCTCGCTACATCGGGACAAAATTTAGCCTAATTGCCCTCAATTTCAGCGACAACGAGCAAACTGCCCCGTTCTGGTTTCCTATCGCTGGCAATTATGTTGAGCAACTGCATCATCAACCCGCAGATTCCTTGCGAGATGTGCCTGCTTTAACTGAAATTGCGCTAAAAATTCCCAGTAACTACGGTCGAGTCTGGAGTTTAGCTTAATTCGCGAGGAGCCCCACGTCTGACCCTATAGGGTAGCGTGGGACGGCGCGGTAGGAGCGGCGAAGTAATTTTCCGCTCGCCGCCTTATGAATCGCGGTCAATCGAGGGGGGTATTGCACTCCCTCGATTGACCAACGACGAATTAGTTCACGCAGGACATCATTTTGATTGCGGTCTGTAATCTGACAGTACTTCGATGTATGCTTAGCATCAGTGACGGACACTTCACAATGACGGGATAGTCAATTAGACTTTGTCATGAAAGCTATTTTTATCTCTCTTAAAACTGTAGCGATCGCACTTGTGCTGAGTGTAGTGATGCTGGGTTACGGCTGTCAGCAAGACGCCACACAAACGGGCAATCAATCGCAAACTGCTCAAGCTACGATCAAAAGTACCTCCGATCCTTCTAAGGATATGGGAAATGCTAGCTTCTCCCTCACGGACAAAGGCATGGCGATCGAAGCAAAAATTAACAATGCACCACCCGGACAGCATGCGTTCCATATCCATGAGGTGGGGAGTTGCGACGATAAAGGAAATGCGGCTAAAGGTCATTTCAATCCCGACAAGGTGAAACATGGCTTTCTCCCGAAAGATAGTTTCGCTAACGCTCATGCTGGAGATTTAGGGAATATTACGATTTCCCCAGAGGGTAAAGGTTCTCTGAGTGAAACGATTTCGGGACTCACCTTTAGTGGTGGTAAGTATGCGATCGAAGGGTTGTCTGTAATTCTCCATGAAAAAGTGGATGATTTCGGTCAACCCACAGGTAACGCAGGCGGACGAATTGCTTGTGGAATCATCTCAAAGTCTGGCACTTAAGGAATCAAGATTACTGTTCACTGGTCACTGTTCACTGAAGATGAACTAAGCAGAGAGGCACAATTAAACCTAAAACTCGCAGGGGTAGAGAAGTCGGATTTCTTTAAGAAACCCGACTTCTCGCTGTGGGGTTGATTGACGCCCACCTGCTTATCAATCCCCGAATGCGAGAGACCTTAATAGTTTTTCCCCCGGAAGGGCGAAGCATTTGGACAGGAAAATTAGGGTTTGAGCGATAGATTACTCCCCAAATGCGAGAGCCCCTACCCATAATGAAAGATTACTGAACCGGTGATCTAGTCACTGTTCAAAGGTTTACGCTGCACTTCCTTGTCCGACCTGAGTTAAGAATCGGAACGCTTGAAGGACATGTCCCGCACACTCAGTTGGGGATGTGTTATAAAAGGCACGCCAAGCTGCTGCCTTGTACTCATCATACCGCTCGGCTTTTTCCGGAAATCGCTCTAACCAGGCTAATCGCACGGCATGACCGATTAAGACATCGAGTACGATATACTCTTCTATTTGTAAATCAGGGTTGCCTTCCGCGATCGCGGCTAATTCCATCAATGCCTCAATATTGACCTGCCGATATTCTGGAGCCTCAATTTTATTGAGTAAATGCTCTACCCGCAGGGCAAAATTCTTTTCTCCTGGTGTCATCTCTGAAAGGATGGGTTCGCTATCCAAGCGATTGCGGCGCTCTAACTTATCGCCAATCACCAAACCTTTACAGTGTTTCATCACTAGCCAGACGTGAGGATAGAAGTCTTTGGGAACACGCCCCGCAGCACCATCTAACTGCCGCTTTCTCACCCAACTGCCGACCTTGGATGTCTCCTCTGTCTCATCCCATTCTCCGGGCAATACGACCCAATTAATATCGCGATCGCTTTGCTTAACGTGCAATGATTCTTGCTGCCGCAGTTTTTGGTTCATGCCCTCATATCCTGCTAAACAAGAGCGTAACCGCAACTTGATTTCAAACGGGCTTAAATGCATCAACTGTTCGTAGGCTTCATCTTGAGTAACTCCGAGTTCAGCGGCAATTTCGCTGGTTAATAGCAGAATGAAATACCCTACCCGTAATGTGAGCAACCCCTTGAGTAAAGAGGGTTCTGCCTTGATGATTGTACCGAGGTAAATCAGGATTTCTTGCGTTAAGACGCGATCGCGAATATCCTCCCGGCAAAATTCGTCGATCTTTGCGCTAATTTCTAAATGGGACATTGGTTTTTTGATCAGCGATGCTTCGCTGTAAGCGCGTCCCACCGTCACCTGTTTGCCACGCACCAACATTTCTGTCACGGCATCGGACAGATTAATATCCACCTTATTCAACAAACCGGCAGCTTGACGCACCACCGCCCAGTACGGAGATGCCGACTCCGTACCCGCTTTGGTGTACACTTCATTGAGCAAATCTGCAACGGTCACTGTTACAGTCGGTCCTCCAAACCCCGTATCAAAATCCAGCCCTCGCAGACGCTTGAGCGTATGCAACAACTCAATTTGCTCGTAGAGATTTTCAGACGCCCGCAAACTGTCGAGTAATAAACGCAGATTAGTCTCACATTCCAAGAGAAACTCCTGCGTATGACCTAACGGCCCGTGTTTTCCCGGACGGCTGATGAGGTAATACTGACGTGGGGTAGCATCTTTAACCGCTGATTGAGTAAATTCAAACTCGTGCAGACAATCAATCCATTCCGTTCCAGCGGTCAGCATTAATTGATTGAGACGCCCCAGTTTCACCCGCACACCATTGCAGAAACCATTTTTTAATTCCTGAATCAGCCGTAGCAACGGTGACTCCTTGTAAGAAGAGGGTTTCGGGAAAGCAGGGAATACGGTGGTGCGGTGACGCGATGACGTGGGTAATGCCTCAACCTCACTCTCGGCGTCTACATCTCTCCCCCTCTCAGCGTCTTCTTCAATTCCTGTCTCCAACATGGTATGAGTCAGCAATAGCGTCACAATCGGACGCCCTAACTCGCTCCAGTGGCGTTGAATATAAGTGAGTTCGCTTTTAATTTGATCCACCAAAAAATGGTAATCGAGGGTCAGGTAAAACTGCTGCTGGTCTAAAAATGCTGGTAAGAAGACCACTATTTCTTGCCCAACGCGAAAGATTCTCGACGTTGTTAAACTTCGCAAGCGCCGCACCGGACGACCCGTCAAACCCAGCCGATCGCATCGCCCCATTTGAGCATAGACCATGGATAGTTCGGTTGCCTGACGTACCTGAATCGGATCGACCTGTTTGGGAGTCTGCGTTGCAATACCATAAGCTGCCAGTTGAGCTTGTAAATCTTCATCCTCTGACAGCAGGGCAATTTGGACGACTGGATCTCGGTGACGACCTACGCATAAATGACGGCCTAAGGGATCGATATCTCCAGGTGCAATTAACCCCTCACTAAGCAACTGTCCCAAAAAGTACAAACTCTGCGCCCATACCAGCGGGATATTCTCGTTAGGCAGTCGCGTTTGGCTATGGGGAGACTCTCTCTCGGCATCGATGCTTTCCTGGGGGACGTAATACAATTCTGGGAGCAGTTTTATCCCGTCTCGCTCGACTAATAATCCTTCTAAGCGCGCCTGATAGTTTTGAGCTTGCTCGATATCTCCTCGAAACAAGCCATCCAGCACGAGGTAGGTGAAAAATAACGGCCACTCGCACTCAATATGCTCAAACTTTTGCAGTTCCCACGGGTCGTAATGCAGGCGCGTGGTATCTTCTAACACGGTTTGGTGACCATCTCGCAGGAAGCGTTTGCAACCGTATCGCCCTTCTAGCTTCTGGATGATGTCATTCTTGGTGCGTTCGAGGAGTTCGGCGTCTTCTATGGCAAAGGCTGGAAACCCGATCGCACTTAACAGCGCGGCATCTGTTTCTTTGGAACCCGACTCGCGGGGCAGTAGGTATTCTAGAGTAATTCGCGATCGGGCAATTTCATCGGGTAGGACGTGAATGACAGATACCTCCGAACCTCGCACGCCGAATAAATCCAAACCGTTAATCGCTTCTAAAGCCGCTTTGGCCATGCCCACTGAACTGGCATTGAGTTCGGCATTGCCGTGATTGACTTTATTGCCTCTCTCCCAAATTCCATAGTCGGGCGTGCGATACGCCCGACCAATGTAATAAACCAGATTCTGGACGAAGTTAACTTCGTCAATCGTATAGATAATATGCAACCCCGATGCCGTCATCTGCGCCAGCATCAAGAGAAATAAGGATGTTGCATCCAGTTGTAAATGTCCCCATTGGTCATCCCCGACAACTACATCGCCCGTATTGGTGTTGTACTTGGCGTGCAGGGCGTCTAAAAGCGATTGCGTTTCTTTAAACTGTTCTACTTTGTGTGCTTGCCGCATCATGCAGAACAATAGCCCGCGCATTAGCTTGACAACACTGTGTTCCAGTTCAAACGTCCGCCCGCCGTCTGCATCTAACTTGCGGTAAGCCAAGGCAAGTCCCCAAACGGCCAAAATGCTGTACACGTTATCGCGTACCCATGCATCCGTGTAGTCACCGTGGGCTGTAATTGCAGTACTTGCAGGTAACAATCCTGTAATCGGGTTTTGCCGATTCAGAATTACTGTTTTGATTTGCTGATAATACCTGTCTAATCGAGCTGGCAACTGAGAAGCAACAAAAGACATACCCTTAGTGAGTGAGGAGAATTGAGCGGGAGTAGATCTTGTAGTAAATCACCTCGAACAAAAGTTTAAGCAATCTTTAAACAGAACTTATCCTGTTCGGCACTCAGAGGATTGCCGTTTCGCTCATTCTTGGTTACATTAGTTTACATAGGCGTTACAAAACGTTACCAACGGAGCAAAAACGATGCAAGGTGAAGATCGAAACGATGTAAAGTTCGGCTTTACAGCTCAAGCTGAAAACTGGAATGGTCGTCTTGCCATGATTGGCTTCATTGCTGCCCTAATTACGGAATACATCACTGGTCAAGGTGTATTGCACTTTTGGGGTCTGATGTAATTCAGAAGATTTTGCAAGCTCGGTTTATTATCGTTAGCTGGTGTTCCCTGAAAGAACATCGGCTTTTTTTTGCTTGCGATCGCATTGCTTGTCATACAGTTGCTCTTGCCCATCCTCAAACGAAATAAGGGCGACGCAGATGTCGCCCCGCTCGCTAACCGCAAAGTATAGCGCTATAGCTTTTTAGCGAATGTATTCTTTAAGAATGCTGTTGCGATTAGGATGGCGCAGTTTACGGAGGGCTTTCGCTTCAATTTGCCGAATTCGTTCGCGAGTCACGTTGAAGATTTGACCGATTTCTTCAAGTGTCTTCATCCGGCCATCATCCAATCCGTAACGCAACCGGAGAACGTCACGTTCGCGGGGGCTAAGTGTATCGAGGACGCTTTCTAGGTCTTCCCGGAGGAGATTTTTTGATACTTGATCTTCTGGAGTTTCGCCATCGGCTTCAATGAAGTCTCCGAGTCGAGAATCTTCCTCTTTACCGATTGGGGTTTCAAGGGAGATTGGGAGTTGAGCAGATTTGGCAATGAAGCGCAGCTTTTCGATGGTCATTTCCATGCGATCGGCAATTTCTTCTTCGGTAGGTTTGCGCCCCATTTCTTGAGAAAGAATCTTCGTCGTTTTTTTGATTCGTGAAATCGTTTCGTAAAGGTGAACGGGTAGGCGGATTGTCCGAGATTGGTCTGCGATCGCTCTTGTTATTGCTTGTCGAATCCACCAAGTAGCATAGGTGGAAAATTTATAACCTTTTTCATGATCGAACTTTTCAGCAGCACGAATCAAACCGAGAGAACCTTCTTGAATCAAGTCTTGGAATGAAAGACCCCGATTCATGTATTTCTTGGCAATCGAGACCACCAGACGTAGGTTTGACTGCACCATTTTATCTTTGGCTCGCCGCCCTACATAGAGGCGATGACGAAAGGCTGGAAGTGACATATTCACTTCTGTTGCCCATTCGCTCTCCTGCGGCTCCCGATCTAGCTGATTCGACAAGCGCTCCCGAATGCGCTCTAATTCCAACAAGTCAGCAATTTTACGGGCTAATTCAATCTCTTCATCTGCCCGCAATAACCGGATTCGTCCAATCTCTTGCAGGTAAAGGCGAATTGAATCTTCTGTGTAATGTTTCTTTTTCGTTTGGGCGCGACGACGGGTAGAACGCCCTTTACCAGGCTTCTCGTCTTCCTCATCCGGTTGAGCGTCCACCGGGTCGTCTCGGTTTTCGTCATCCTCGATCAAGAAATCCAACTCGCTTGTCGGCTCAGTCATGGTTGCGAGTATGTCCACGTTTGCCTGGGTCATGCCTTTTTCCTCATGCTCCTTCAGTTAAAGACCAGTAGATGGTGTTTGATTTATCTACCTAAGCTAGTGACAGCCAGAGAGTAACTTCTTATTGCCTTCTGATTTTTATTAATGGCTGAGTTCGAGAAACGTGACAAGAGTTTTTTCCCTAAACCCAACATAAAGAGCGAATCCGTTGTGCAGTAAGGGTTAGTTCTGGCTTCTCCTGAGACTTTTCGATTGTAGCCTTAAATACCAAAATTGTACGCTGGTTTTTAGCTCCAATTGGTTTTTAGCTTCAATCCTCTGATGATGAATTTAGCTTATAAATGACTTTTTCACGAAACTAATGTCATTAGCATTAATGCACCCATGATAATTCATTGTTCTTGAGTTGCCTCGTACTGTGATTTACTGGTTTTTCCTCCAGTCAGTTGAGTCAGGGAAGGTTTCGTCAGTCTATTACAGGCTCCTTAGTGATTCTAGAACCACATCAGCCAGCTAACGACCTTCGCTACTACATTGTGGAGTATTCATTGTAGTTGAGAATTTCGAGTGATATCTCTTATTGTGTTCTATTACGTCCAATCTTTCCTTAACTTACTCTAGCTTCCAACTCAATTGTCTCGGATAAATAGCTGAAATACGCTCAGCCATTTCCATGAATTCAACTGATAGATCGTGGTCATCGGGTTTGATACAACATTCATCGCTACACCTAGCTCTAGAGTTAGTACAGGTGTTCTAATCCGATCGAGCATCCTCTTTGACTACGTTAGCGAAGTTTTTCTACGAGAGAAACATTTTCTCCGACCAGCAGCAGACCGTTTTTCAAGCCACATTCATCCTTGTAAGACATGTAAAACAATTGTTGTAGCACACAAATTTGCAGATGTGGTGAAATGGCGAACAAAAAGCTGTAGATTTTGGCAGAGTTTACCGAAGCTTGACGATGTAGCGTAGCGGAGTCTAGGGAGCTTCACTAAAGAAGTAGCACAAGCAAGCCTTTCTTGAGCGAATGCAATTTACCAGCACTTTAACTTGGTAGATTTAGCCAAGATTTAGAGTTTGCTGCCATAAGTGGTCGATGGTAACGAAGTAATAGCCTAGCTGTAACAGCCGAGGAATTAACTGAGCCGTCGCTTCGGCAACATCTTGACCTCCACAGTAACCATCATGTAAAACAATCAGCGATCCGTTCTGAACCTGCTGTAGGACTCGCTGCACGACGACATTAATCCCAGGACGCTCCCAATCCTCGGGTACAACGCTCCACATGACTGGTCGATAGTTCCACTGGTGCAATAAACTCAAAGTCTGGGGTGTAAATAGACCATTCGGGGGGCGAACATCTCGCACAGTATCTAAATGAATCTCGCATGCTTGTGCGATCGCGTCTTGGGTTGTTTGCAAACTTTGCTTGAGTGCCTCCGGTTTGAGGAGAGGAAAAGAGCGATGGTGATAGCCATGAAGTCCAATCCAGTGACCTCGTTCGTAGACGGCTCTAGCAACACTTGGCGATCGCTCGACACAAACACCTAACCAGAAAAAGCTGGCAGGGATGTTGTAACGGTCTAGCACTTGTAAGAGTTCTGGAGTGTACTGAGGATGAGGCCCATCATCAAATGTCAGCGCGATCGCTCCGGCATGAGGTGAGCCAGACCAAAGACAACTAGGGAACGAAGGTTTTAAAATCTTGTACAAAATAGGGTAAAGCGGGGCAAACTGCATTTTGTTGTTACTAATTCTGAGTGGTTAAAAGTCAGGTGAGTTTAAAGAGTCTTAATTGCAGGCAAGTTTACTACTTTGGGCCTCGCCAACTCGTTTCGCTCTTGGCAAGTTTTGGTGTGGCAGTAGCTCTTACCAGTTGTGACGCTGTCACTACTAATCAGTATGAAGCCACTGCCCTAACAACGCTGACCTGGCAAGTTAAATATTCGATCGATCCCGTGAATGACAAGCAACCACGCTTTGAGGAGTTTGCGTCCAATTCCCTGCTCAACCGCAATGGAGAGAAACCTAAAGATGCGGTGATTGGTCCCGATGACAAAGGGTTGTGGTGGCCTGCCATACCGCCACGACCTAGTATCGATCGAGTAGAGCAACGGCAACAACCTCAGGAGGAAGCCAGTAAACCTGAGCTATTGCGTACAGTGAAATATGAGATTACTTACCGACAAGATGGACAGACAGTAACTCTACCGACAAACTATGACGTTTACCGGCAAGTTGCCAGGGCTTATCCTAAGCAGAAGCCTTTGCAGCTAACGCTGGGTATTAACAATTCTTCTGTAACAAAAGCAGAACCGCTAGGTCAATAGAGCAAAGATATAGCAGTTCTCTGACTCGACTTCAGAAAATTTTTTCTGCTTTTAGGTTGATAGGCGGAGTGATTTGAGCTTCGCAACGCGAAGCTTGGATGAGTCCAGAACTCGCGCTCACGCCCTAAAACCCGAAGCTTAGGTCATCGATAGTCAATTGACCATCGAAGGAATAAAACGTAATCCGAGAGATGTTTGGCTCTTCGATTTTCAACGGGAGATTAGGAGGAAATGGCGAGTCAGAGCCTGCAAGATTGGGGCCTGGAATGGATTGGCGAACCAGGACATTATCGTGGATATCGTAAGCAGACAGAATCGTTTGCTGCGAACTGGTGACGTGGCAGCAGAACTTGCAAGCAGGTTGCAAGAAGTTGATTTCCATCCAGCCGTTTTTGGGAGCTCCCATCAGAACTGTACTACCCGAATGGGGGGGGTAGGCTGGGTTGGATGGCTGTAAAGCGATCGCGTTCTTAAAGGTAATCCCGTAGTGATGAAACTGACGATCTACGACTTCAAAACATTTCAAGTCTTCTAGGTTAAGGCAGACGTTAGAAGGTCTTAACACAAGCAAATTTGAGTCACACTCGGCTGTGCCCCGACAAGGAGAAGCAATTACAGCTTGCGGCTTAATCAAGTCAGTTATCGCTCCAAAGGATGCATGATTGTTGAATTCATTCAACTGGAGACTGCACTGCATTGCCATAACACCAATATGAACGCACTTTCTTTGGATTGCTGGATGGTTGTCATCTTCAGTTATCAGTGAGCAGTGGCCAGTGGCCAGTGAACAGTTATCCCGCATGAAACACCCCACATATGCGTGGAAGCAGAGAATTTCTGTGCGACTTGTTGATTGCTCGTAATTGCTCACTGCTCACTGCTCACTGGTAACTGTGAATGTCTTGGGAACCGCCTAAGTATCCAGCTTCTCTGCAAGCAAAAAATCCCTGAACCAATATGCACCCTTGTCTATATTTCCCTTAAACCACCACGGGGAGAGCACTTTAGACCGTTTTTATGAATCCTCCTTAACAACACAAGCTGCTAATGATACTTCCCCCCTCAGCAGATTTTAGAAACTACACTAGTTTTTGAGCAGATTACTGATTTTAGTTTGTCCTTTTTTAATCAAAGCTTCCACATTTCCAAAATACTTTGATGAGACAATACTTGCCCACATTTTACGACTGGCTCTCTCACGTCGTTATCGCCTGGCCCTCTCCTACCCTCAGCAAGCTAACTACTGCTGCTGTCGCGGCTTTGGGGCTTGGGGTATTGGCGAGAAGCTCGTGGGATGACGAAATCTGATGATTATGGCAATAGCGATAAGGTTTAGACATGATTGAACCGAATGGATTTGAACAGCACTCTGTGGTGACTTCACTAGGGAGAATGACTTATTACACTGCCGAGGCTAAGCCTTGGCAAGACATGGATGATGTCCAACCTAAGGAGCTACCAACATTGGTGTTTTTACACGGCTTTGGGGGTGGTTCTTCTGCCTACGAATGGTCAAAAGTCTACCCAGCATTTGCGAGTGAGTACCGAATTCTAGCACCTGACTTAATCGGTTGGGGCCGATCGGAACATCCAGAACGAAATTATAGGATCGATGATTATATCACTACAATTATCGAGTTTATCGAGCAGACCTGCACGGAACCCGTTCCAGTTGTTGCGTCGTCTCTAACAGCAGCGTTTACTATTCGAGCTGCGATCGATCGCCCGGAATTGTTTAAGTGCTTAATTCTCACTACCCCAGCCGGACTGTCTGATTTTGGGGAAAATTACACGCGCAGCTTTTTCGCTCAATTGGTCAGCACGCCCATTCTCGATCGCCTCCTCTACACCACTGGTGTTGCGACTAGTACTGGTATCCGTGCTTTCCTAGAAAATCGGCAATTTGCCCAGAGCAGCCGAGTGTACCAGGAAATTGTGGATGCCTATTTAGCCTCAGCTCAACAGCCGAATGCCGAATATGCTGCACTTTCGTTTGTACGCGGGGATTTGTGCTTTGACTTATCTCTATATATTCCCC
>DATNPC010000827.1:0-4385 GCA_036703375.1 Allocoleopsis sp. | reverse complement strand
CATCAATAAAAATAAAAAAAGATAAAGATTTCGTAAAGTTTTGTCAAAGTCTGAGAATTAGGATAGTCATTTTGTTCAATTGAAAACTACACTAGCCAGTCTAGCCCTGCTAGCTAATAATTGTGTAAAGATTAAATTGATAAAAAGTTAATAAAACTTAAAGGAACTGGGTAGAGGTATTATTTGGCACACTTTGAGCAAATAAAGTCTCCAGAGCGATCGCCTGAGCTTGTGGTAGTTGACCATAAGAAAACACGTAAGGTATTTCGGGCGTTAACTCTGGCAGAAACTGCTCTAGGACATAAGGGCTACCGTATATGACTAAAGCCTGTAAGTCGTCTGTCTTTAACAGTCTCTTAAACCAGGCGTGAGCGACTGGCGTCAGTCCAAAACTCCCTCGGAATGGGTTTCCCCGGATAAATATCTGTAGTAGAGTCGGCCTACTCGCTAAGGCATAGCCATCTTCTTCCTGCGTTGGTGGAGTATTGCTGTCTACGACTTGCAGTTCGTAACCCAGCTGTCTGGGAACAGACACGGCTGGAGTATGTCGCCCTAAAAAGTCAGACGCTAAAGCATCGTCTACGACAATGAGATTGCGTAGACGACGAGCGGGGTTAGTCACGTCCAACGACAAAGGCGGCGAACCCCCGACATGTTGTGAATTCCGTAGAATGTTGGCAACTGTAGCGAACGCCGACGGCTGGGCTAATTGGTGGAGAAAGCGTTGAATTGGGAATTTAGCTGGAGAACTCTCTCCCCATCTTCCCCTGTTGTGACTGTCTTCCTCTCTCTTCCAGCTGGACGTTAACTTCTTTTTGGCTTTCCAGATGCGCTGGACTGATGCGTGAATCCGCTCTTGCGAAATGCGTCCTGCTTCGACAGCATCGCACACGGCTTGAATCGCGCTTTCTGGGTTCACGGGCATGAGCAATATATCGGCACCCGCTTCCACAGCAATGACTGGAGCTTCGTCATAGCCGTAGTGATTGACGATCGCACCCATGACCAAAGCATCGGTGACGATCAAGCCCTCAAATCCCAAAAAATCTCGCAGTAACTCGGTCAAAACCTTGTAAGACAGCGTTGCGGGGTAGCGTTCGTCCCACGCTGGAATGAGTAGATGAGCGCTCATCACTGCATCTACACCCGACGCGATCGCCGCTTTAAAGGGTGGTAATTCAATTGTCGCCAAGCGCGGTGGGGTGTGGGGCAATACAGGTAGGTCGAGATGGGAATCCACTGCCGTATCGCCATGGCCGGGAAAATGCTTGGCGGTGGTTAAGACGGGATGATGTTGAGCGCCGCGAATGAAGGCAGAAGCAAGTTGGCTGACAATCTCTGGAGTTTCACCAAACGCTCGAACGTTGATGACTGGATTTTGGGGATTGTTGTTGACATCCACCACGGGGGCTAGCACCCAATTAATGCCGATCGCTAAGGCTTCTTGGGCTGTAATGGCTCCCATTTGCTGGGCATACAACTGAGCTTGATGGAGGTCTTTACGCGCTACGTCGCCAATTGCCATGGGAGGCGGGAACCAGGTAGCCCCCTCAAATCGCTGACCGACACCCTCCTCAATATCGGCGGCAACGAGCAATGGAATGTTTGCCCAGTCTTGGAGTTGTTGCGATCGCAATGCTAGTTCCCCAGCGCTACCCCCCAGTAAAATAACTCCGCCAATTCCTAACTCTTGCACCCAATATTGCAACTGTCCTGCCGGAGGTTCCCACGCGGGATAGCGAATCTGATGATCGAACAGGTAGCCAGATGCTCGAACCACGACCATCTGCGCTACCTGTTGTTTGAGAGAGAGTTCGCTGACATCGGGCAGTGACTTTAGCTCAAAATTCAATCTTCTTCTGCCTCAGGAACGTCGTTGTCGTTTGCTTTGCTCTGACGCTCTTCGCTGAGCTGATTGAGCAGTGCCAGCATGCGATCGCCCCGCTCTAAGGCTCGATCTTCAATAAAGATCACCTCAGGCGTGCGACGCAGACGAATTCGTTGACCCAGTTCCCGGCGCACGTAGCCGGTTGCTGATTTTAACCCCGCCATGGTCTCTTGTTTGGCTTCCTCCGTGCCATAAATCGATACATAAATTTTGGCGTGCTGAAGGTCTCCGGAAACGTCTACATCGGTGACGCTAACCATGCCCGCACCAACACGGTCATCCTTGATATCGTTGAGCAGCATAGAGCTAACCTCTTGCTGAATCAATGAGGCAACACGAGAAATACGGCGACTTGTAGGCATAACGTCCCCTTTGTTAAACTACAGGCGGTCGTTTCCAACAATTTTTCGTTGCTGACTACAAGAATCTTGATAGGAAACAGCTCAGTGTAACGTCCGCCTAAAGGGAGATTCAGCAATTTGCATTCAAGAAAGTAGCTGAAAAGTCCGGCGGATTTCTATTTTAGATCGGACTTAACCCCAGCATGGCTCGGAGAGTGAACGTGATGAAGAAAAAGCCACTAACTAGGATACCAATTAACGCGATCGCCGTGACCGGACGACTCAATAGAGGTTTAAGCCACTCGAACAGAGTCAAGAAGATGCCTAAGCCGATGGTGATAAAGTAGCGAGGATAGCGCGAGACGTTTACCCAAAAGTCTTTCATTTTCAAACAATAGTTTTTTACTATTACATTTTTACTGGTAGCACCTAGACGCCAGTTCGACAAGCAAAACTAATACTTTTCTATCAACCAGCGGGTTCTATATAAATGTCTACTGGTGTGCAGCAATCTGTTTCGCCTCGTCCGTTCCTGAAGTGGGCGGGTGGGAAAAGTAAGCTGATCGAGCAATATATCCCTTATTTCCCCAAAAACTTTAGGACTTACTACGAACCATTTTTGGGAGGTGGAGCGGTATTTTTTCACCTAAATCCGCCATCGGCATTTTTGGCAGATATTAATCCTGAATTAGTCAATGCCTATCGCTGTGTTAGAGATGAGGTGGAAACGCTAATTCAAAGTCTAGAAGTTCATCAGTTGAGGCATAATAAGGATTATTACTATGAAATCCGCAAACAAAATGGTGTTACCAGAATCGAAAGAGCGGCACGTTTAATTTATCTGAATAAAACTTGCTATAACGGTCTCTATCGAGAAAACTCTCAAGGAGAATTCAACGTCCCAATCGGTAAATATAAAAATCCCAAAATCTGTAATGCAGCCGTGCTACGATCCGCTTCTGCTGCTTTGCAACAGGCTGGGATTGACGGGCGATCGTTTGAATACATTCTAGAGAATGCTAGCAGTTCTGATGACTTTGTTTACTTCGATCCCCCATACCATCCTCTCAGCGCTACCAGTAACTTTACAGCTTATAGTCGTTCTTCTTTTACTCAGGACGATCAAATTAGCCTAAGAGATGTCTTTGCAGAACTGGCTAGACGAGGTGTCAAAGTTATGCTTTCTAATTCGGATTGTCCATTTATTCGGCAACTCTACAGTGACTTCAATATTTACTCAATATCATCTCTGAGACGAATTAACTCTAATGGGAGTAAGCGGGGTCTTATTTCTGAAGTCTTGATAACCTCTTATTAGAGATGGTTGTTAGCCCAAATCATAAAATGAGTCAGGTTGTGGACGGCCAGTAAGTTAGGATTAAAGTTCACTTGTCGAGTTAACCAATCAATCGCGCCCTTTTTCATACCTTCCCCATCAATCAACACAACAGCAGGGGAAGGATAGCAAGATTGAATATTCAAGTTGAGGTAGGGAAGTTTTTCATCAACCGAACCCCCCGATTGCTGCCATTTGCATTCAATAATCATTCCGTCGGGAATCACCGCATCGTTGAAGATATAAAAATCGACATAAATATCTGTCCCATAAATCCCTGAACCGATGTAAACCTGTTTGGCATATCGCTTGGGTGGATCGTTGGAGTAGATTAACCAGTCGCGGCGTCGTTTTTTCGGCAAGTCTCGACAAATTTCGGTATAACCATGTACCTGCAATATCGTCTCAACCGTTTTTTCTAAGACATTTCCAGAAACGACTGCTCTGCCACCCTGGTTCATTTTTCTTTATAACCGAGACAGTGAATCATCTAAGAAAAGATTACCTCTAGCTGCTCTCTTTTTCTAGCTCTCTGTCCTAAAAAAATGCCCAGAAAAGCAATAAGAAAGGTTTTAATTTTTGTCTTAAAATAGTACTTATGTACTGTTGAGATCCCCTATGTCATATCTCGGCCTTGATAAACTTGTCACTTGGTAATTTACTTTTGGGAGAAAAATATGTGCGGACGATATAGCCAGCGCCAACCGGCAGAAGTTATAGCGCAGGCATTTGATGTGGATAATGTACCTGCCTTAGAGCCTCGGTATAATATAGCGCCAACGCAACCAGTATCAACAGTTTTACAACCCTCTGACTCAAA
>DATNPC010000826.1:0-7474 GCA_036703375.1 Allocoleopsis sp. | reverse complement strand
GTTATCCGAAATAACCAGCTCAAAATCCTCATAGGTCTGAGCCAAAATAGAGTCTAATCCCTGTTGGAGAAAATTCTCTCCGTTGTAAACAGGCATACCAATGCTAATCCGAGGTTTGTTGCTACTCATCTGGCGTTTTCTACCTCTGTTGCTATCAATAGTTTGGTACTTTTCCGAATTTGAACTCTAGATTACACCTAAAATTATCTCTAATTAAGGGAGGCTTCAGGGAAGTCAAAAATTTCTTGATAACGTTCTAATACAGTAGATGCAATTTTATCCCAACTCAAATACTCCAGAACGTATTTTCGCCCATTCAATCCCATTTCTTTCCACCTAGCACGCTGCTGTAAAAGCTCGATTAAACCCTCTTTAATAGCTACTACTTCTGGCTTGACAACAACACCACATCCACTGGCTTGAACGTGCGGCGCTATGCCAGCCACTTCTGAAACCAATAACACCCGACCGGCTAGCATCGCTTCTAGGGCAGCGATGCTAAATCCCTCGAAACGCGAAGGAATACAAAAAATATCGTAGTTAGCGATGATTGATGCGGCAGAAGCATTAAAGTCAGGGTCTAGAAAAGAAACTCGTTCCAATAGCGAGAGTTGATTAGCCATCCTTTCTAGGGTTGTTCTATCACCATTATCTGGCCCTTGGATAGTTAGTTTTGCATCCATTACTGTGGTAATTTCTGCAAAAGCGTTTAACAGGAGATCTAACCCCTTGTTATGAGAATCTATACGACCTAGGAATAAAAACGTAGGTGATGTATGGTCTCGCCACTGTAACATTGACTCGGGATATACATTCTCAAGAGAAAAGCCACAGGGCGTTTCTATCGCTGGTATCTGGACTCCTAAACGGTGCAACCATTCAACATGGCGAATATCTAAAAGCTGTACGGCTTTAGCTTGCTTCAACATTCTTCGTTCTAAAAGATACCAGTAAGGCCACTTTAGCTGAGCGTTTTTACTAAAAATAGAAGGATGATAGGGATCGAGCGGCGCTACTAGATAAGGTATATTTTGCTGCTTGAGTAGGCGAGACATGGCATAGACGCTAGGATGAAATATGCCATTAAGAACTACGAAATCCGGCTTGCTCCCGCCTTGAATAAATTTTTTTAAGTTTTGGGCAACCTTAAAACTTAAATGCTGGCTAGGATTGGCAAACCATTTAATGGTGTATCCAGCATCGGTTTGATAGGAACTATCTGGTTCCTCTTTGGAGTGCGAACCCTCGCACAAGACTGTAACGTTAGCGCCGCAAGCTACGAGTCCAGACGCTAAGCCATGAACGTACTTGACAGCTCCATTATCCAACCGATCGCCCAAAGGGGGGAACATTTTCAGATAGAGATAAATAGTTCTATCCCGTTTCATTTCTGTTGAAGAATTGGTTCGTCGAACCCAACGCTCAGGAGTTCCTTTCGGAACCCCTCCTATTCACTCCCAGATAGGTTGGTGGGGTTCGACTGAGTTTGTTGCTAAACAGTGGGAGTATAGTCAAGCGTTATCCGAAAGAGAGCGATCGCATCTCTATAGAGAAATCACCTCAGTGCTGACGCCCATATCAGCCAGCATTTTCTCGATTTCCGGGCAATAGATTGGATTCATGACAATGATTTGGTCGGGCTTGTAATCTTTCAAAAACTCCGGAGACATGATTTCTTTCCCAACCCCAGGAATGAATTTTCCATGACGATGAGGATTAATATCGACCACGTACTGAATTTTGTCGATGGTATCGAGGGTGGTGAGGAAAGCGACGCACTTGGAACCCGAACCCCAAACTACAACCCGTTTCCCCTGGGCTTGCATCTGCTCTAAGTGTTGCTTCCACTGCGCTAGCTTGTTGCCAATGCGATCGGTAAAGTGTTTGACATCCTGAGCCATCTGTTCGAGACTTTCTTCGAGGGGATGTACTTTATCCGACGGCGTAGCTACAGGGTGGGCTTCAATTAAGAGGTACTGATCGCCATAAGCGCGGTACAAGTCAGTCACCTCAAACCCACAGGAACGGAACAAGCGGGCTAGCGATCCGGGTGTGAAATAGGAGCAATGTTCGTAGTAGATATCCTCAAAGGATAGGTCTTTCAACACGCGAGTCGTATCGGGAATTTCAAAGACGACAGCCGTATCTAAGCGATCGCCAATCGAACGGCGCACGGTACTGACAAATTCAGCAGTCGGATAAATGTGCTCTAACGTATGGCGACAGCAGATAAAATCGCCCACATACTCAGCATGACGCTCGGAGTAATAGTCTTGAATAAACGTCACGCGGTCGGCCGCTTCACTTTTGACCCGTCCCGGTACGGCACTCGGATCGATGCCCACGCCCCGATTATTCCCCAACTCGCACAGTAATAGGAGGAAATCGCCCTTACTGCAACCAATTTCAACAATATCTTTATTATGGAGGTCGTATTTTTCAATCAAGCGATTTGCCAAATCGAGGGCGAATTGATTGAAGGTTGGGGAAAAACTCTGTTGGTCTTCATAATTAGGAGCATAAGCCGACCACTTGGGGTCAAACTCCACATTCGTGATGAAGCCGCAGCGATCGCAAGACCCTAAAATTACATCACCACAGGGGAAATCCAACGCTTCCTGCTGGGATGACAGCATCAAGCAACTATGGACTGGAACATTGCGGACTTCATAAAACGGCGACAATCCTTGATGACCGCAGTTGGGGCAAACGCGATCGGCTAAGGAGTTTGCGGCTACTGTCTCAAGAGTTTTCGTCAATTTTTGTTGAACCATTTTGAAAATTACCTTTTAGCTAATGGATAGTAGGTCGTTAGTCGGGACGGGTTGAGAATGAGCTAGCAAAATTTCAGCCAGATGACGGCTATCGTGGCGTAAAACTGTTTTTCCCCTGACAAAATTGCCGTCAATCACCTCTTGGGCTACCAGAGTTTGGCATTCCTGAATATCGGGTTCCACTGGAAATTTGTGTTCGGTGGCATAGATGCGACAAAGCATTCCTTCAATCGGTTCGGTATTCACAATGGCGTAATCGACTAACTTTCCATCACCGTAGTACTCCTCAAGTTTCCGAATAAAATCGGATGCTTTGTAACCATTTGTCTCAGCAGGATCGGTCACTAAATTGACCACATAGGTTTTTGGAGCCTTACTTTGGATTAAGGCTTCAGGCAGTCCTTCCACCAAAAAATTCGGCAGAATGCTCGTGAATAAGCTGCCGGGTCCGATAACAATATGGTCGGCTTCCAGAATTGCCTGCACGACAGGTTTGTAAACCTGGGCGCGGCGCGAAAGATAGATGTATTCGATCTGGCGTTCAAAATCAGTCCGCAGGTCGATTAGCGTTTCGCCAATTAAGTCAGTTCCATCACTGAGTTTGGCAATTAAATTCACATCATTGAGCGTGACGGGTAAGACGCGACCCTGTACGTTTAATAGTTGGGAAACCGACTCAATGCCAAAGGGAGTGCCGCCTTCCCAGTCATAGGCAGCAGCGAGTAATAAATTCCCCAAGCTATGTCCCTTTAAACCGTCGCCTTTGCAAAAGCGGTAATTGAGGAAATCCTTCCACTTTGTACTGTGGTCATCCTCTGGCAATAACTCGGCAATACATTTGAGAATATCGCCAGGAGGAAGAATGCTGTGCTCGTCCCGCAGTCGGCCGCTACTACCGCCACTGTCCATCATCGACACAATAGCCGTGACATCCGCTACTGTTTTTAACTCACTGAGGACGGTACTTACACCGGACCCCCCACCAATGACAACAAATTTTGGTCTGTGGTTTTGGGTCATAAGATATCTATGGGTGTGTTTGAGGAGTTGGAGTGGGTTGAGTGGCGATCGCTTTTCCATCATTTCGCCACAAGTGCAGATAGGGATAGTCGTCCCAGGCAATACTGACAATCTCTAACTTTCCATCTCTGTTGAGATCGGCAACTCGGGTTCCCAGATGGCTTTCCTTCCCTGTAGACACGACATGTTCTGCCCAAGCTGCGCCTTTGTTCAGATTTTGCCAAATCTTGACCTTTTTGGTTCCCCGATGTTCTCCAGTAATAATGTCTATGGCACCATCCTTGTCCATATCCGCGACATCCATCGCGTTAGTGGTGAATTGGGTGGCTACTAAATGGCGAGACCAGTTTGAAGCCTTCGGATTACCGGGTTGCTCGAACCAATAGACATGAGCATTGGGTTCTTTCCCCTCGTTTTCCTCGGTCACGATGATATCGAGGCGATTATCCCCATTAATATCAGCAACCGCAAAGCGATCGGGCCATTGGTCGATCGCGCCAATCGCATGCTCGGTCCAAGTTCCCTTACCATTGCCTGGGTTTTCCCACCAAGCAATTTTGTTGGCATTGTTAGACACGTCTCCGGCAGCAATGTCGATATCTCCATCGCCGTCCAAGTCTCCAACTCCGATGCCTTCATCGGTCGAGTTTTTGGTAATCAAGGTGCGAGGCCAGTTGCCCGCACTGGGGTTGTCCGGAATTTCAAAATAGTAGATTTCGCGATCGCCGTCTCCCCCATCCAGGAGAATTTCCGGTTTGCCCCCTGCTACGATCTGAGCCAACCGATAACCTTGTCCGTTTTCATGAGAGGTTTTAGCGATTGTACCAATCTTGGTTGCATTCCAAGAATTCCCTTGATTATCTTTAGCCTCTAACCAATAAACATTTGGAAGTGCTTCACCGATAACGTCCGCTTTGTCATCACCATCCACATCGACAATCAGCATGGCATCGACATTGATCGGGAAGGTGACGCGAGACCACTTACCCGTCATCGCACCGCCTGGATTTCGGTAAAAATAGCGTCCCGATACGATATCCCCGTAGCCATCACCCGTCAAATCGCCCATCGCTAAACCGAAGTACTTAATCGAGCGATCCCTCAGCCAATTGAGCAAACCGAAGTACTTGGTCGATTTCTGGTAGACCTCTCTGCGGTCATCCACCTGGATATATGTCCAGTTATCTAAGCTCAGAGATGAGGCGACGTTGGTGTCGTTTTCCCACATCTCAACGACTTTTTTATCTGTGTAATTTTTCCCAACAATGTCTAAGTCCCCGTCTGCATCAATATCGCCTATTCGGGCATTGTGAGTCCCTGTAGTGGCTAATGTAATGCGGTTCCACGTCTTAGCCTCTCCCCGATTTTCATAGACCATAATCCGACCGCCACCAGTATTCATTTCGGCCATGAAGACATCGGGATCGCCATCCCGATCGAAATCTCCGACCTCTAGACTGTGGCATCCTTTCAGGGTTTCGGGTTCAATGATGTGTTCGGTCCAAGTGGGATTTTCAAACCAAGATGTCCTGCCGTTTCCTTCAGCATGACTGAGGAGGATATCTTTTTTCCCATCACCGTTGATGTCGGCAATGATGTCGCGAGTATCTTTACCCCACGGAATCAAGTCTTTCCCGAAGAGAGAAAGGACAAAATTGAGAGAATGCTTCTTCCAACTCGCTCCTTTAGTGTCTTTATTTTCGTACCAGCTATGACCGGCTGCTATGTCTAAGTCACCATCGCCGTCGATATCCCCAAGGTCTAACCCTTCACCGGGTGGTGTATCGATTTGGTGACGTGTCCAGAGTTTGCGGGGGTCATCGGGGGACTCAAACCAGGTTAGCTGTCTGGGCTTGTCCTTCCTGAACATGACAACATCGAGTTTGCGATCGCCATTGATATCCCCAACGGCCACATCATGGGAAAACTTGGAGCCAATTTCGTGGCGCACCCAACCTGATTGCTCAACAGGATTGCCCTTGTTTTCCCACCAGTCGATAGTATCTTGCCCAATATTGCTAATGACGATATCGCCATCACCATCGCCATCTACGTCAGCAATTTCACCATCCGTGGAGAAATTACCACTGCTAATGACATAACGTTTCCAGGAAGGATACTGATACCAGACTAAACCAATAGAATCCTGCGAACCTGCCATAACATCGGGTTTGCGATCGCCATCCAGATCTCCCACCGCTAGAATATCCAAACAACATCCGGTTCCAGAAGGAGGAGATGGGTCGATAATCTTGTGGCGAAAGACAAGGGAACTACTCGAACTAATGACTGTATCGCCGATCGGCGTGGTTGCTGCCTTGAGGCGACCAACGATCAGTACGAGCAGAAGTCCTACTAAAGCCCCGATGAGAATGATGCTTGTCTTACGATTGATTTTCATGGCGTTTGCCCCCGATCTAAGACAGACTTTGCCCTATCGATTCTTGATTGTCCACCTGTGGGGATAGCATGCAATTGTTGGGAATTGCGATCGCATGTCCGACGTGCCATCCGATTGCCGGATAGGCTTCTGCTAGCGACGTACTCTTGTATCCAATCGAGCGTATGAACTCCTCAATATCTTGACGCTTGCGCTTGAACGATTCGCGATCGCTATCATCGACTTCATAAATGATGGTTGGTTGGAAGTGTTGAAGCGTCTGAGACATACCATGTAGCACGTCATTTTCTGCACCTTCAACATCAATCTTTACAACATCAGGTGGCGGAAGAGTTTGTTGTGCGACTAAATCATCAATCGCCACTAAATCCACTCTCACCACCCCTCTCAAATCGGGAGGAGTTCCTGCGGTTAATAGAGTGTGACCTCCAGCGTATTCAGCTAACAGTAGTTCCCCTTGTCCTGTCGAGTTAGAAACGGCTTTTTCTAAAACAGTAACGTTGTGAAAATTATTGAGTTTAATATTCCGTTGGATAATCGCAACATTTTCCCGCGCTGGTTCAAAGGCGTAAACTCGCCCCGACGCTCCGACTAACTTGGCACCGATAACGGTAAAAAAACCAACATTAGCCCCGATATCGTAAAACGTATCGCCCGGTTTTAAACAACTTGCTAGCGCTTGTTGCACGGGCAGTTCATTGGTTCCCAGCGCATAATCGGGATTAGAAAGACCAGCATTGAACTTAAGACCTGTGCCTAGACCATTGGTCATCGTTACGTCACGATTGCTCAAGCCTAAACGACCAATCCGGTGTAGGGGTGAGCCGGAATCGAATTGAACGAACCATTCAATCAACTTTAAGGGAAAAAATCTTAAACTTTGGCGAATCAATTGCTTAATCATAAATTCTTAAAAAGATTCTATGTTTAGACCTTAGCGATAAAGTTTTTGAAAATACTGCCTGTATCATTTCCCCACTCCCAATTCGCCACAATTCCAACACGGTTAATGGCAAGGCGCGGGGTATCGGGATACACGTCGGTTAGCGCCCGATATAGCACGGGTTCGCCATTGACAAAAGCTGTGTAGTGCAGACCATCAAAGACGACCCGGAGGGTGTAGGGAACGCCCCAATAAATCCGGCTGCCGACGTTCGTCCAAACGGCATCGTATAATTCTTCAAACCCGTCGAGATAGAAAAAGGAAGAGACAGAGGCTCCACCATAGAAGTCATCCAACCAGTTGTTGATGATGATGTAGTTGTTGGTATCTTGCCAA
>DATNPC010000825.1:0-14420 GCA_036703375.1 Allocoleopsis sp. | reverse complement strand
CCCTGAAGTCCACTTTATTTTGCTAAAACAAAATATTCTCAGTGGAAATAGTAATGAATTAGCTGAGTTAGGTCAACACTTTATTGTTGGCTATAGAAATTTTGAAGAAGTCCAAAAACTAGTAGAGAAAAAAGCGATCGGTGGTATCTTTATAACGACAAGAAATGTAAAAGATAAAACTCAATCTGAGATTAGACAAGAAATTCAAGCCTTACAAGCTATTCGATCGCAGCAAGGTTTGTCTCCTTTGTGGATAGCAACCGATCAAGAAGGCGGAGTGGTTTCTCGGTTATCTCCACCTCTACCTCCACTACCTCAGTTATCCAAAGTTATTGATGAAACTAAAAAAATAGAGCAGAGCAAAGATGCAGTAGTTCAGTATGCTAAGACCCAAGGACGTGAATTATCAGAACTTGGCATCAATTTGAATTTTGCACCAGTGGTGGACTTAAATAAGGGAATCATTACTCCAAAGGATAAGTTTTCCAAAATCTATCAGCGCGCTATCTCTAAAGATAAGGAAGTTGTTGCTAAGGTAGCGCTTTGGTACTGTCAAACGCTGGAAGAATCTGGAGTTAACTGCACAATTAAGCATTTTCCGGGATTGGGACGAGTTAACCAAGACACCCATATCGCGAATGCCGACTTAACGACTTCAGTCGATGAATTAACCCGTGATGACTGGGTTCCGTTTCGTGAAGTGATGAGTCATTCTCAAGCAGTGACCATGCTGGGACATGCTAAATTAACGGCTGTAGATAGTGAGTATCCAGTATCGTTTTCTCAGCAAGTCGTTTCCGGAATTATTAGGAAGGCTTGGCACTATGATGGAGTTCTGATTACTGATGATTTTAGTATGGGAGCGGTTTATAGTAGCAAGTATGGATTGAGTGGTGCTACGGTTAATGCTATTAATGCTGGTGTCGATTTGATTCTTATTGCTTACGATAAGGATTTATATTACGAAGCCATGTCGAGCTTAATAAAAGCCGATCGCTCGCATAATTTGGATAAAGGAATTCTCGATAAAAGTCACAAACGATTAGAACAGGCTAAAAAGAGTATTTTAAAAGCCTGAATTGACCAATGTTAGCTAGAAACCGGGGCAACCACAGGGGGATTGCCCCTACCTGGATGAAATTGAACCTCTGGCAAACGTCAATTGTCGCCCCCCTAGCCCCCCAATTCTGGGGGGAACCTGAATTCAAAGTCCCCCAAAGTTGGGGGATTTAGGGGGCTTTTCAGGATTTATGCGAGAGGTCTATTGTAGAAGGATATGCATTAAGTAGTTACATCAACAAACTGAATGACTCCCCATTGCCCATTAGTTAACCAATTTGGGTCTTTAACACTCAGTTCCTCCACCTGAGTTGACTGCAAACCGGCGGCAAGTTCTGCTTTGAGAGTGCGTAACGCGGCTAACGGAGCTGGAAAATAGCAGACAATGTCTTCAAAGGGGGTAGTATACGGCCATTCGCGATCGCCTAACAAGCGACGATAATTGGCATCTCCTTTGACAAAAACTAAACGAGATTTTGCCAGTTCGCTTCGCAACTCGTCCGGCATTTCCCAACATGCCAGAGGAGTTGTCCAGAAGGGATGGTCAATGAGACGCAAACGCATTCTATCAATATAGTCTTGGAGACGATGCGCTAGCGATCGCACCTCCTTGTCATTATCTGTCGCCAGAACCTCTAGCGTCTGATGCACATCCTTAATCATCGCATCGGAGACAAACAGAGGTTGTGCCTTGAGGTGTAAGTAAACCTCATCTGCCGCTTTACTATTAAGTAGGAAGTCTGCCAAGCATAAGTCGCAGAACAACTCAAAACCAGCATTATCGACGACTAAATCGACGCGTACCCGCTCAAAGCTAGAAATCCGATCCGCGATCGCTGGTGTATGGTCTACTAAGATGTTGGATTGTTCGCTATGCGTCTCGATCTGACTGCGTTCGCTCTCCCCAGCATCGCCGGGAAAGAGACTCAGGTCAATGCGATTGCCCCAAAGCGCATAATAGAGAAACGCGATCGCTTCTGTCCGATTTCTCTGCTTATCCCCAAACTCTTGAGTGTTGACGAATGCGTTAATCTGCAAACTCATGGTTCGGATCGAAGGCAGTACCTTCTCCAAACTACTGCGTTTTTGGGGTTCAAAGGGATCGACACCTTGCCACTGTCCGGGAAGAAAATAATGAGTCGCTTCCAGAATGCGACGGTATAAGTAAATCTCAGCAAAGAACCAAGGGACATCAATCCAAGCCCTTCCCTCGAACGGTTTTGTAAATTCTGCCCACTCCGCTAAATCTGGCCCTCGATCGTCCGCGATCGCACGCACAATACCGTAAGGTAATTCTTGGACGAGTATTTCCAACTTAGCAGTAATTTCTGGCGGAAAGTCATTTTCCTCAATTACCCGCCGGACAATAGTAGGCAAACGCTCAACCAGTGTCAAATGAGCAAACGTGCCTTCCTCCAACATCATTATTGGTGGAGGAATAGGAATGCAAGGTTGCCGAGATTGAGATCCACTCATAACTTATCAATTGTAAATAATCAAAGCAAGCAGCTAGACTCACATCTTCCACCAAAACTCTTCGCGTACCTTTGCGTAAACCTCCGTGTTCTCTGCGTTAAAAAAAGACAGAATTTGCTCCACTCCCTACATCACCGACAGAACATACTCTCCCTCATTCACAGCCTGATTCGCCGAAACATCAAACACCAAACCATCTGCCTCAGCACAAACATCCACTAACGCTGGCACTTCTTCATTTTTATTAAAACTCAGCAATTGATATAGCAGCTGTCCAGCCTCAATTAAACTCCCCAGCTGCACTCTCGATTGAATCATCCCTCCAGTGGGAGCGTAATATTTTTTTATCTGACTTTTACTAGTAAATTTAATGGGGTGAGACCCCGTACTCTCTAAAGGAAAGCCCGGAGTTTTTATAATTCCTTTTTGTGCCAGATAGTTTTTGATGCGGAAGAACCCTTTTTTCACTGAGTCAGAATTGATTTGCATCCCAGAACCCAGTTCTAGCGTCCACGATTCGATATCAAACCGAACATCTTTACCTAGAGCAGCTAATTTTTTCTCTAAAGCTAGCCAGGGTTTCATAAATGCTTCATCAAACGCATCTCCATCATATTCATCCATCAAAATTCCATAATCTAACAGAAACCCCTTCGCATTTTTTTCTCGCGTCTCGAAGCAATACAGATAGTCGATCGCCTGATTACTAGACGTATGAATATCGATCGCATAGTTGGCATCTAGACAGAGAGATTGCAGGTGATAGCGGAAGCGATCGCTAAATGGTAATCCACTAGAAGCTTGAATTTTGTCTAATTCTTTTTGCCAGCTAGTTTGAATTCGCTCTAGATAATTTTTGCGAATATCATCGGGTTCGAGATTAAGTTGACTTTGAGCAAACTCATCTAAGTCATCGCAGACTTTCTCATAGTCCCAGAAAATTCGATTCCAGTCTTTGCCATCGTAGGGATTAAACCGTCCTGTTGAGAAGAAATGAGTTCGCTGATTGGTACTTAAAGGATTACAAACAGGAACGAGCCAGATTTCCCCAATCAGTCGAGTGTCATCTAAACCGGTTAAAAATTCAATAAGTTGGTGAATAACCGCATTCCCAACAATTTCAGCGCCGTGGAGGTTAGATTGTAAGTAAGCTTTTTTTCCGGGTTTTGCACCAATAAATTTGTAAACCTGAATAGAAAGGCAATCGCCTGAAGCGAGTTGCTGAATTGGAATCGTAGAAATAGTCGGAATCATTGCAAAGATTTGCGAAATTTAGTGTGTTATAGGTCTTCTCAACAGTTTGACTCTTACTGGAATTGAATGCAAGTAGAAAAAATTTCGATCGTGATTCCGGTTTTAAATGAAGCGATCGCGATTCGCGCTGTCTTAGCGCAAGTTCTGGACAGGCCGAATGTGGAAGCGATCGTCGTCGATGGGGGAAGTGAAGATGATACAGTCGCGATCGCTCAAACGATGGGTGTCAAAGTTATTTCTACAACGGCCGGACGCGCGCGTCAGATGAATGCGGGCGCTGCCGTCGCTACTGGCGATATTCTTCTCTTTCTTCACGCCGATACTCAGTTACCCCCCAACTTCGATCGCTTCGTTCGCCAAGCGCTGCAAAAGCCTGGAACGGTAGCTGGTGCGTTTGAGTTGCGAATTGATGCACAACTGAGGGGAGTAAAGCTAATAGAGAGGATGGTCAATTGGCGATCGCATTTTCTGTCAATGCCTTACGGCGACCAAGCCATCTTCTTAAAAAAGTCTGTCTTTACCGAACTGGATGGCTTCCCTGACCTACCCATTATGGAAGACTTTGAACTCATACGGCGCTTGAAACGCCTAGGACAAATCGCCATTGTCTCAGCCCCTGTCCTAACTTCAGGACGACGATGGCAAAAGCTAGGGGTAGTGAAAACTACGCTGATTAACCAACTAGTCATCGTCGGTTATTTTCTAGGAGTTCCTCCTAGCGAATTAGTTCGCTGGTACAGACGCAAATAGCGGAACTTTTCACTGAAGAACTCACTCTACACTCATCCTCAGTCGAATGGCACTGACTTAAGCGTTTGTAGTAAGCGCTGTCTTCGCTTCTGGCACTGAAGTGCCGACTACGAACCTATTTTAATTCAGTGACACTCATCCTCAAGTAAGTTACAACATCCTCTTTCCTATTCTGTGTACTCCCCGTCCTCTGTGGTTTAAACGAACCACAGAGGCACAGAGATTGCAGAGGAGACATTGGGAAAAGACAATTAGCATTTCACAAAGAATCGAGAATTGCTAGATAGGAATTGAGAATACCCAGTCTTGATAATGAGGTTCTCGGTTTTCTGTAATTGCTGTCAGTTTCTCGCGCAGCTTTTCCGTAATCGGTCTACTCGATGGGAGGTGATATGTTTCGATCCGTTTAACTGGCGTAATCTTAGCTGCTGTACCGCTTAAGAACACCTCATCAGCAATCAACAACTCCGATTTATCAACAGGTCTCTCGATCGTTTTAATTCCCAAATCTCTAGCAACAGTCAGAATGCTATCTCTCGTGATTCCTTCGAGGATATCTTGTTCAAGTCCCGGTGTAATCAGTTGCTCGTTTCTCACGATAAATACGTTCATTCCAGAGGCTTCGCTGACTTTTCCGTGGGAATTGAGCAAAATCGCTTCGTCAAAGCCAGATTCTACGGCCTCTGTTTTAGCGAGTGAAGAAGTAATATAGGCTCCACTAATCTTTCCTCTCAAGGGCAAGCTACGGTCTTCTTGCCGATACCAAGAACTAATGCGACAGCTGATTCCTTCAGGGGATAAATAATCTCCCAGCTCTAATCCATACACAAAAAAATCTTTCTCGATATTGTGTAGTCTAGGAGCAATTCCTAAATCTGAAGTGTAGACAAAAGGGCGAATGTAAAAAGAATTACTCGGTTTATTTTTTTTGACAAACTCTACCAGAGTTGATTGAATCTTATCGGCTGGCAAATCATAATTGAGCAGCTTCGCACTATTACTGAGTCTTTGGCTATGACGGTCTAACCTGAATAGCAAAATCTCTTGAGAATTTTGAGGATTAGGAAAACCCCGTAATCCTCCAAATGCTCCAGTTCCGTAATGGAGAGCATGAGTGGCAATGGAAATATTTGCCTGCTCGAAAGGAACAAATTCATTTTTAAAGTAGGCGATTGGTAGGAACTTATGCATAATGAAAGTCAAGAATGAACGTTTGGGTGAGAGAAGATTTTAGAGGGTTGATTTTAGATTTGGGGTTAATAGAGATAATTATTTAGACAAATATCTATTTTACTCCATTGATGTCAGCCAACCGCTATTCGCTAGCTCAGCTTGAAAGTGGGAAAGTCATAGGCTTAAAGTCAGCAAAACCTATCTAGCAAAAAAACTGCCATGCCCTTTGAGCCAGGAATTTTGCTGCCTACAACGCCCTACAACCTTTCCCACCTTTCAACCTTCCAACTATAGTAATCGGCAGATCGCTATTCCAGCCACCCAGCTAAATTTTGCTGTTGCACCTGGGTTGGATTCTCTATCGGCACAATCTGATAGCGACTCGGTTGCGCTGTACCCAGCCTTACAGACAAGGTGCAAAGTTCGTCTTGGTGGAAAACACTTAACTCAATCGTGTCACCCGCCTGAAAATCTTTCAGCCGATCGCTTAATTGCTCGGCCGTGACGCGCATCCCATTAATGGCAAGCAACTCATCGTCAGTATCGACTCCAGCCACCCAAGCCGGAGAACCTGTTTCCACAAACTTAACGAGTTCCTTGGAGTTCTCTCCTTTCACCGTCATCCCTAAATAGGGTACGGGTTCCTCGTCCTGAATCGCCTTAAGCTGTAAGCCGAAGGGTTCGAGATACTCATTAAACGGTAGTTCCTCGGTACCATCAACGTAGCGGTTGAAGAAATCGCTTAAATCCACATCGGCAACCGATTCAATCGTCGCTTGCAACTCAGACGGGGTAAAGCCGATTTCCTCTTGACCAAACTGCTGCCACATCCGGCGCATCACATCATCGAGCGATCGCTGATTTCCATGACGCGATCGAATGAGCAAATCGAGTAAGAATGAAACAATTTCCCCTTTTAAGTAGTAGGAGATTTGAGAATTATCGCTGTTGGCATCGCGTCGATATAGCTTAATCCAGGCATCAAAACTTGACTCGCTCACGGGTTGTACCTTGCGGCCAGGAATAGTCTGTAACCGAGTAATTTCCTTACTCAAGCTGTCTAAAAACGCCTTGGAATCATAAATCTTAGCCCGTAAGGGAATGACCAAATCGTAGTAACTCGTCGTCCCCTCAGAGAACCACAGCGAAGTTGTATAGTTCTCCTGTTCGTAGTTGAATTTCTCCAGGGCTTTCGGGCGAATTCGTTTCACGTTCCACAGGTGAAAGAATTCGTGCGCCACCAACTGCATGAATCGATTGTACTTATCCTTGACTCGAAAACCGAAGCGGGGGTAATTCAAGGAACAGGAATCCTTGTGTTCCAGTCCACCAAAGCCACCAGCGGATAGATGCAGCAAAAACAGATATCGCTCATAGGGTAAACCTCCATACAAATCGGCTTCTACCTCAATGATTTTCTGGGTATCGGCAATAATGAGATCGGGGTTGGCATTTCCCTGTCCCCAAATCGCGAGTTGGTGAGGTTTACCCAAAACTTCAAAGTTATAAATTCGATGGGAACCAATCTCGAACGGACTATCGACCAATGTGTCAAAATCTTGGGCTTCAAACGTATTGGTTTTTCCCACTATCGGCTGTAACGTCGTCGCGACTTGCCAATCGGGTTTGGGTGGAACAATGGTTACTTGAATCGGCTGTTGCTCGAATCCTGGAATGAAAAAGAACAGCGCCGCGCCGTTAAAATAGCCATGGGTGGCGTCGAGGTGGTTCGTTCGTACCGATAATTCATTCGCGAATACGCGATACGTCACCTGAATCGACGAAGCATCCGCTGTATCAATTTGCCAATGGTTTTTCCCCAGTTTACGCCAAGGTAGAGACCGATCGCGATCGCTCACCTGAGCCGAGAAATCTTGCAAATGTCTGGCATACTCCCGTACCAAGTAAGAACCGGGCGTCCAAACTGGCATTTTCAAATCCAGCGTTGGTTGAGACCAATTTTGTACCAAGAGTGTCACCTCGAACAGGTGCGACTCTGGTTTCGGCATAGCTACTTGGTAGTAAATGTCTGGTGTAGTGCTGTGTGTCCTACTGAGTCGAGCGATTGTTGCTTCGGTCATTATTCAGCAAATAACAGTTAGCGAATAGCTTTTAGAGTAACGAATGATGGGGGTATAGGGAATCGAAGTCGGCTGGTGCTGCTGACTTTTTTCTCTCCTCTGGCCTCAAATACGTCCTGCGAGATGAGTCAGTTGCTTGATATTGATCAGGTACAGCATCTGATTGGTCGAGTCAATCTTAATCCAGCCCTTACTCTCCAGTTTTTCCAGGATTTTTGCTGTATCGTCCGCGTTGATATCGCCGATATCTGCCAAATCTCGGTAAGGGACGTTCAAGATTGCCATTCCCTGCTCGGTTAGTTGACCGTAGTTTTCTGCTAAGCTCACCAGAGTGCTAACCAACTTGACTGCTGGGGGTTGATGGCGACGCTGAAAGCGAACATTCGTTTGGCGTAGCCGTCGCACCATCAGCTGGAGCATCCGGTGGTGTAACTGAGGGTCTTTAAACAGAGTTTGAATAAAGCGCTGGGCAGAGACGCTGAGTAACTGCACGTCAGAAAGCGCGATTACATCCGTTGAGCGAGGAGATTCATCGAGAATCGCCATCTCGCCGAAAAAATCACCCCGACCCAAAATTGCCAACGTGACAACATTGTCTCCATAAAGGCGTCGGACTTTAACCCAGCCAGAAACGATAAAGTAAACGGCATTGCCCCAGGCATCCTCCATCAAAACCGCTCGACCATCTGGATAATCGTGCTCTACGACCACAGACAAGAGCCACTCTAATGTCTCTGGGTTAGCGGTATTAAACAGCGGGAAAAGCTCGCTAAAAGCTTGAGTCTGCATGAAAGGTGCTTAATGATAAAGTCCGAGGATGCAACAGTGGTGAACATCAAGAACTGGTCTATCAATGCGAGAAGGGCACTTGGCTGTTTGACTCACCAGCAGCGTCTTTGACAACTTCTGCCAGGAGAGCTATGACCAGGTATCTCCTACGTTCCATTACACCACACCACGCAGGATACTCAGCTGTCGCGCTTCTAAGTTGCCTGCTCTTGACTGACGGGGGGATGGGGAGACTCTGGAGACGGGGAGAGGATTTGACAGCTTTCTGCCAAATTATGAAGTGTGCGATGTTTTATGGGCAGCGAGCTTAGACCCAACTGTTACTGCGCCTCACCAATTAACATAAAAGCTGCCCAGTCTCTAGGATCGGGATGCTGTTTCATCGTACTCAGCATTGTCTGTCGCAATGCTTGCGCCTTATCTGGATTGCTCTGGAGTTGCTGATAAAACCCCTGCATCAGCGAAGCGGTGGGGGCATCCGGGACTGCCCACAGGGAAACTAGGATGCTGGGTACACCTGCGGTTATTAGGGAGCGGGATAAGCCAATCACTCCATCTCCGGTAATCCGTCCTCCCCCGCTGTCACAGGCACTCAAGACGACCAATTCGGCATTTAGCTTCAAGTTGAGGATTTCATCAGCCGTTAGTAACCCATCAGGTTTCTCCCCCGTGCCATTAGGAGCTAGCGCGATCGCACTTTCTAATCCCTGCCGATCGTCGAGAATACCGTGGGTTGCCAGGTGAATCCATCGAGCATTGGGCATCTGCTGGACGATCGCAGCCTTAGTTGCCTGAGTGCCCAAGATGGGCTGAGTGTGGAGTAAAGCCGCGATCGCTTTGGCTTCTTGTTCAGCACCAGGTAGCTGGGGCAATTTTAGCGGCATTTTCGGATTTCCTACTACCAGGACTTGCTGACGACCGGCTCGTTGCACCTGCTGGCGTTGCTGATGGGTTAGCTCCAGCACTTGAATGGAGGGGGCAATGACAATTGTGTGTTGCTCAATCAGGTATTTGCCTTGAGAGTCTTGCAGAGCGGCAAAGGGAGCTAGGAATAAGGAACCTTGGGGTAGGAAGATGACATGAGCATTGGGGTCGGCAGGCAACAAATCCGCGATCGGTGCAATTAAAAGTTTATGGAGTTGCTGCAAATAGAGATTCTGGGTTGGCTGATTGGGAGGAGTGTTGCCGATGCGATCGGATTGGGTGGGACTAGGGACTACTTCAAGCCCCCTTGAACCCCGATTGGTTGCAACGCTCGCTTCACATTGGGAACTTCCCAGACAACGAGTTGATGCCACCAATTGATCGAGCGAAGTATTTTGCTGCTTGAGCGGAGTAAGGTCTACATTACGAACGGCGATTTCCCCATTGGGCTTGACCACCCAAATGAAAAGTTGCCAATCGTAGATCTGGGAATACTCAACCAGGGTGGCATTTTGATCTTGGGTGACCTGTCTGAAGGCGGCGATTTGGATTGGGGCAATGGTTGGTTGCTCGGTGGCTTGCACCCGTTTAGCGAGTTGCTCCAGAAAGGCTCTGGCTCTGCCCCGTTCGGCAATTTCTAGGGCGGCTTCCCCTTTGTTTTGGGCAAGCAGCACCACTTGCAGAAATTTGTAGGGGTCGTTCTGGGTATCGGCAATGGAAACTTTATCGGTGTTTGATAAATTTTGCCGCAAAGATTCTAATACCTGAATCGAAGCGCGCAATATCGGTTCTGCTTCGGTAACTTTACCTGATTTAGCTAGAGCTAGTCCAAGACGACTTAGCGCTTTCCCCTCACCTAAACGGTCTTTAATTTCCCTCGCGATCGCTAAACTCTGCTGGTTGTACTCAATCCCTTGGGCAAAGTTACCCTGAGCATTGTAAATATATCCTAAATTGCCCAGTGCTGTTTCCTCACCTAGTCGATCTTTAAGTTCTTGTGAAAGCGTCAAACACTGTTTGTAGTAATCAATCGCCTTGGCATAGTCACTTAGACTAAAGTACACGTTTCCCAAATTAAGCAGTGTTGCTCTCTCTGCTAATCGGTCTTTAATTTCCCGTGCGATCGCTAAACTCTGATTCTGGTACTCCATCGCTTTGGCATAATCACGCAGGGAAAAATAAATAACTCCCAAATCACCTAATACTTTTTCCTCGCCCGAACGGTCTTTAATTTCCCGTGCGATGGCTAAACTCCGATTGTACTGCTCAAGTGCCTTGGCATAGTCACCCAAGCTAGAGTAGACATTTCCCAGATTGTTCAGGGCGAGTTCTTCCAACTGACGATTTTTCACTTCCTGGGCAATGCCTAAACCCTGCTGGAGATAATGAATCGCTTGGGCATAGTTGCCCAAGAAAACGTAAGTGCTTCCTATCTCAATCAGAGCTGCCCCTTCCCCTGAGCGGTTTTTAGTCTCCTGAAAGATTTGGAGTGCCTTTTCCGAGGACTGTACGGCGGCAGTAAACTGGCTGGTTTGATATTGTTGAACTCCTTGCTGTAACCAGGCAGTTCCTAGAGTACTGAGGGCGATCTCTTCAAACTGACGGTTTTTTACTTCTTGGACAATGGTTAATCCCTGCTGAAGGTAATCAATCGCTTTGGCATAGTCACTCAAGGAAGCGTAAGTACCTCCCACAATCACCAGAGCGGCCCCTTCCGCTGGGCGGTTTTCAAGCTCTCGAAAGATCTGGAGTGCCTTTTCTGAAGACTGCAAGGCAGCAGGAAACTGGCTATTCTTGTACTGCTGAAGTCCTTGCTGTAACCAGGCACTTCCCAGACTGCCCAAAGCGATCTCTTCAAACTGACGGCTTTTTACTGCTTGGACAATAGCTAACCCCTGCTGAAGGTAATCAATCGCTTTGGCATAGTCACCCAGGGAAGCGTAGGTGCCTCCCATAATAACTAGAGCCGCTCCTTCCCCTGGACGATTTTTAATTTCGCGATAGATCTGGAGGGCTTTTTCTGAGGACTGTAGAGCGACAGTAAACTGGCTGGTTTGATACTGTTGAAGTCCTTGCTGTAACAATCGATCAGCTTCTGCTTTGCGAGCATCCGATGACTGTGCAATTGGTTGGGGCAATCCTATAGGATGAAGCAGCTGGTTGGGACTAATTGCGATCGCCTCTGCCCCTCGCATCCCAGGCAGCAGCGCCAAAACAGCCGTTGTCAATAGGGACAGACTGAGCCGTTGAGTTAAGCACGTCTTGGAGCGAGAGGGTTGGGGGGACATAGGGATGACTAGTTGCATTAATCAACCATAGTCATCCATCCATCGGAGGATATGCAAGGAGATTTGCAATGCGATCGCTCGCTTGGAACCAGCGAAGCCAAGCGCACTTCTTCACAACTACTCAACCCAGTTTTCTAATGAGAGTGTAGGAATGCGAGAGAACTCTCGGACATTGTTGGTGACAAGAGTAACTCCCAAACTCAGAGCATGAGAGGCAATGAGCATATCCATTGCACCAATAATGAGTCCTCTACTTTCTAGATCGCTTCTGATGGTGCCGTAAATCGTCGCAGCGGCTTGATTGAATTCGACAATCTCTAGGGGTAACAGAAATTGCAGCAGAGCGGTGCGGTTTTTCTCTTTCTGTTGGCTTTTAGCAACTCCATATTCGAGTTCAGCAATAGTGATGGAGGAGATACCGACATCAGAAATCATGAGGGATTGGAATTTTTCCAGCACTTTTTGAGGTTTTTGCTTGATGAGGTAAATACAGATATTGGTATCAAGCAGGTATCGCATTTAGAAGCCCTCTCTAGTATCGAGGGGTAGCTGATCTCTAGTAGTCATGAAGTCATCAGAGAAATTATCTAGACTATTGATGAGGGATTGCCAGGGATTATCTTTTGATATGAGGACAATGGCGTTACCAATTTTTTTGATATAGACTTCTGTGCCTGTCAGTTGAAATTCTTCAGGCAAAATAACGATTTGGTGTGTGCCATCAGTAGTAATCTTTGCAGTATTCATGGATGCTGTTAACTTCAAAAAGATAGTATTTCTAACGGCTCAATAGGTATTGGTTGTTGCGATCGCTCAATTTGGCTTACGCAAGTGGCAAGCTAATTTGGAGTACCATCATTCTCGATATGGAATTTTAGGATATTGTCTATGGTTTTAAAAACTTCATAAAATTCCTCAAAGTCAAAATCGTTAAAACCTTCTTCACCCCAAAGGATATAATCAGCAAAGCTATTTTTCGATAGTGCTACATTTTTATCTTCTCTATCAAAAACATCGCTATCTATAATTTTTATTTGCTCACTTTTAATTTTATTTCTATCGGTAGTAAGATCCAAAACCTGGTGTCTGCCACTTCTGGAACTAAACTCATTACTCAAAAACAATCTTCGACCTTCACTATCCTTTCTCTGAATTTCAAAATCTCGATAATAAAGCTCAATGCATAGATCCTTGACTTTTTTTCGATGCTGAGGGATTGGCAAAGCAAATGAGTAAACTCCATTTTTCCAGCTTTTGAATCCCCTAGCCTCATCATGCACTTTGGGAATAATATTCATCTCATCTCGATCAAAGATAGCAATAATGGGTTGAACATGCTTGGATTTGCAATACTGTTCACACATCTTTAGTAGTTCAGAGCTACCTTGCTTTTGCTCATCTAAGTCTTCCTTAAACTCGATTTCATAATTAAAGGTACGTCCGTTATTATTTAAGTATCTCAATGCAGCCTTAAGATGCTTAATATCTGTTTTTCCCTCTGTCCAAACTGATATTTTATTAATTTGATATTTATCTAATAAACTAGATTCATTAAATTCAATATTGGATACATTAACCAGTTCAGGTGCTAATTTATTTAGCCATCGAACAAATTTAAGATAAATAGGATCATCTTTGCCTCTAATTTTACCAATAAATTCGATCTTCCCTCTGACGATATACTTAAAAGAAGGCTGATGTTTATGAAAGTGCTGCTTCTTATCAAATCGTATTAAAAACTCCGCTTGAGCTCTCTCAAGCCCATATTTCTCCCAGGCATGAAGCATGGCACGAACTTGCCGAATAGCTTTACGCTTAACATTTAGCTTTTCATTGACTGTTATTCCAGTAACTTCTTGGCGCTTATACTTAGTTTTTAGTCTAGTCTTAGATTCATTAATCGAAAATCCATTCTTATCAATAATCTGCTCTAGTTCATCACCTATAACTAGCTTCTCTAGCTTATCTGAAAAATAAGTTAACTGAGGTGGAAATTTTGGCTTAGATGTGGAAAATGTAATATCATCAGCATATCTTGTATAAATACAGTGATACTTTTTAGCTAATTTTTGTAGCTGATTGTCCAGTTGAGCACAAATCATGTTTGATACGATTGGCGAGGTAGGAGCTCCCTGCGGCAATTGATTCTCATAACAGCATATCTGAGCTAAAACAGTAGCAACATCTTCAGTGCAATGGTATGGAAATGCCATATATAGCCCTCGCACTCTCCCAAAATTGATAGAAGGGAAAAAATCTTTAATATCTAGATTTAAAATGTATCTCTGCCTGAGATGTTGACTTGCATTTGTAATAATGCTTCTTCCTACAGCAAAGCCGTGTGTCGAAGGTTTTGGCTGGTAAACGCATCTCAAGATCTGATTTAATTTTTTTTGAATTATTTTTAAGGGCGTGATAGGAGTATGAATTATTCTAGCCTCGCCTGATTTCTTGGGAATCGTGAAAGTTTTGTATGCTTTTTTACGAGAAATATATAAATGATACCGAAGTTGATAATCACTAATTTCTAGTAAATCTGCAACATCCTGGCGTGTTTTTAGATTAAAGAAATGTTCTCTGAGTTCTTCCTCAGGTCTGTGTAAATCAGTACTCATCAAGATTATCA
>DATNPC010000824.1:0-5955 GCA_036703375.1 Allocoleopsis sp. | reverse complement strand
AGAACTATAGCCGGACGCTGGAAGCGAAAGTCAAAGAGCGAACGCATCAGCTAGAAGAGAAAAATTTGCACCTAGAACAGGAAATTTGCGTTAGGGAAGCTGCTATTCGCGATCGCAAGCAAGCTGAAGAAGCAGCCGAATCCGCTAACCGGGCTAAAAGCGAATTTTTAGCGAATATGAGTCATGAACTCCGCACTCCGCTCAATGCCATTTTAGGTTATGCTCAAATCTTTAAAAAATATAAAAATTTAACTCAGCAGCAAACTAACGGGCTGGATATTATTCATCAGTGTGGCGAACACCTGCTGACCTTGATCAACGATATTTTAGACCTCTCCAAAATCGAAGCTCGCAAAATGGAACTCTATCCGAAAGAGTTTTATTTTCCTAGCTTTATAAATGGCATTTCTGAAATCTGCCGCATCCATGCCGAACAAAAGGGAATTTCATTAATTTACAAAACTCTTTCTCCTCTCCCGAAAATCATCCGAGCTGATGAAAAACGGTTGCGTCAAGTTTTAATAAATTTACTGAGCAATGCGGTCAAGTTTACCGAAAATGGGAGTATAACGTTTCAAGTAGGCTATCAAGAAGGAAAACTTCGGTTTCAGGTGGAAGATACAGGTATTGGGATTGCACCGGAACAATTAGAAGCAATATTTTTGCCATTCCAGCAGGTGGGGGAGAATAATCGCAAGTCGGAAGGAACGGGATTGGGATTGGCAATTAGCCGTCAACTAGTTCGGATGATGGGCGGCGAACTGAAGGTCAAAAGTAGCTTAGGGAAAGGAAGCGTTTTCTGGCTCGATTTAGATTTGTCTGAAGTTGCTCAAACGGTTGATGTGGACAATATTTCACAACGCAACATCATGGGTTTTGTTGGCTCTCAACGGAGAGTTTTGGTCGTGGACGATCAATCGGTAAATCGCTCTGTCTTGGTCAATCTCTTAGAACCTTTCGGCTTTGAAGTTTTGGAAGCGACAAACGGTTTAGATGCTCTAGATAAAGTGCATGAATTTAAGCCTGATGTCATTTTTATGGACTTAGTCATGACCGTGATGGACGGATTTGAAGCAACTCGTCGTCTCAGAATGTTACCCGATTTTAAAGATGTGGTAGTGATTGCCGTCTCCGCTAGCGTGTTTGATTTCAATCGTCAGCAAAGTCGGGACGTGGGTTGCGACGATTTCCTCTCTAAGCCCGTCCGGGAAGCCGAGCTTTTAGAAAAACTACGCCTCCACTTGGAACTAGAATGGGTTTACGAGGAGGCAAGTCACGACAGGCAAGAGCAAGAGGATGTTCATCCAATATCTCAAACCTGCCCGCTCGACCAAGTCCGAGGACAGCAAAATTCAGAATTAATAGTTCCACCGGCACAAGAGGTTGCTGCCTTGCTCGATTTGGCGAGAAGGGGCGACTTGAGAGGACTGGTCAAGCGAGCGCATCAATTGGAGGAGTTGGATGAGCGATTGATACCCTTTGCCACCCATATCTGTCAGCTGGCTAAAGAGTTCAAAGGAAAACAAATTCGGGAATTTTTAAAACAGTTTTAAGAGGTAAGCATGAGTTTTGACACTACAGAAAAAGGTGTCATTCTAATCGTCGATGACACTCCCACTAATTTGGAAATGCTGCTGGATTTTTTAGAAACCTTTGGCTTCAAAGTGGCAGTGGCAGAAGATGGGGAAAGTGCAGTTGAGCTGGCAGAATATGCACCACCCGATTTGATTTTGTTAGATATACTCATGCCGGGAATGGACGGTTTTGAAACGTGCCGTCGCTTGAAGAGTAACCCAGCCACTCAAGATATTCCTGTCATTTTTATGACGGCTCTGGCGGAGAAGGTGGATAAGGTCAAAGGGTTAAATCTTGGGGCAGTCGATTACATTACCAAGCCGCTAGAGCATGAAGAGGTTTTAGCTCGCGTCAACATTCACCTGCGTTTGCGGAACCTGACGAAACGACTCACCGAGCAAAACGAGCGTCTAGAACAGGAAATTGCTGAACGCAAGCAAGCTCAAGAGGAGCGAGAACAAGCATTTAAAGCGCTTCAGGAGAGTGAAGCTCGGTTTAGGTGCTTGGTCGAATCCAATATGATTGGGATTATTTTGGCAGACCTGAGCGGCAAGATTACAGAGGCGAACGATGCCTTTCTACAGATGGTGGGATACGATCGCGAAATGCTGCGGTCAGGAAATTTGCATTGGCATGACATGACCCCACCAGAGTATCAGCATTTGGAAGAAAAAGCGATCGCACAATTACAGAGTTGTGGAGTATGTACTCCCTTCGAGAAAGAATTGATTCGCAACGATGGTAGCCGCGTCCCCGTCATGCTGGGTGGGACACTAGTGGAGGAATCTCAACAGACTATTGTTGGTTTTGTCCTCGACATGAGCGATGCCCATCGCCAAGCGGCACTCCGCAAGCAAGCCGAGCAAAAAATTCGCGAACAAGCCGCTTTGCTCGATATCACGACCGATGCAATTTTGGTGCGAGACTTAAACAACCGCATCCAATATTGGAATAAAGGGGCCGAACGCCTGTACGGCTGGACAGCGGAAGATGCGATCGGCAAAAATGCCAATGAGCTGTTGTATCGACGAGAAACCTTAGACCAACTCGAAGAAGCTTGGCAAAGTCTGGCAGAATCGGGCGCGTGGCAGAGTGAGTTGTATCAAGTCAATCAAGCGGGCAAAGACATCATTGTTGCCAGTCGTTGGACATTAGTGCGCGACGAGAATGGACAATCCACCTCCATTCTGACCGTAAGTACCGACATTACCGAGAAAAAACAACTCGAAGCGCAATTTCTCCGCACTCAGCGATTGGAGAGTCTCGGCACCCTAGCTAGCGGCATTGCTCACGACCTCAACAATGTACTAACGCCAATTATGATGACCATTCAACTGCTGGAGTACAAACTCCCGGACGAGCAAAGCCAGCAGTGGCTGTCGATACTGGAAACGAACGTTAAACGGGCAGCTAATTTGGTCAAGCAAGTGCTGTCCTTTTCACGAGGACTCGCTGGGAAGCACACACCTCTACAGGTCGAGTGCTTAATCGCGGAAATTGAGCAGATTGTGAGACAAACATTTTCCAAAGCGATTGAAATTCACACCCATATCCCAACACAAAACCTTTGGCATATTTCCGGCGATGCAACTCAGCTGCACCAAGTGCTGATGAACCTCTGCATTAATGCTCGCGATGCCATGCCCATGGGAGGCGTTTTGGAAATTTCTGCCCGAAATGTCTGGATTGATACTCACTATGCTCGCATGAATCTCGACGCTAAAGTAGGGCCCTACGTTGTGATTACCGTATCCGATACCGGAATGGGAATCAAGCGTGAAATCATCGATCGCATTTTTGAACCCTTTTTCACCACCAAAGAAGTGGGCAAAGGTACTGGACTGGGGCTTTCAACAACAATTGGAATTATCAAAAGCCACGGCGGTTTTGTCAACGTCTTGAGTGAAGTGGGGAAAGGAACGCAGTTTAGTCTTTACTTACCTGTAACGCAAGAACTTGTCAGTAGTAATGGGGAGAACGCGAGCAACGAATTGCCAAGGGGACGCGGAGAATTAATTCTCGTTGTCGATGATGAAGATGCCATTCTTGAAATTACCAAAACCTCACTGGAAGGCTCTGGCTACAAGGTTTTAACAGCCAGTAATGGGATTGAAGCGATCGCTTTATACGAGCAACATCAAGACGATATCAGTTTGGTGTTGGTCGATATGATGATGCCAGTTATGGATGGGTTAACGACTATCCAAAAGTTGCAAACTATTAATACTTTTGTCAAGGTTATCGCTGTGAGCGGTCTGGTATCGAATTATAAAATCGCTGAACTTATTAATAATAATGTTAAAAGCTTCTTGTCAAAGCCTTATACATCTAATGAATTATTGGAAATCTTGCAAGTAGTTCTGGGCGCAAAGTAGTACGAGAAGGCAGAGGGCAGAAGGCAGAAAAGCTATACTGACATCTTCAGGACTTACGCATTGCCTCTACATCTTGCGTGAAAACGGGGCAACCACGGGGGGGGTTGCCCCTACAGATGGCGTTTGTGCGTAAGTCCTGATCTTGCACCTTTCTCAATAATCGTAGGGTGGGCATTGCCGACTAACGATAGAATCAATTTTTCAAGTTCTATTCGGCAATGCCCACCCTACATCGGCTACTACGACTTAGTTATCTCATCGAAAGGTTCGGAACCTAGAGGGCTAGGAGTCCAACCATTGATGGTTTTGCGTTTTGCTACAAGCGGTTGCGAGTGGACGATGGGGAGACGAACCACTTCTAGGTAGAGGATTTCGTCTACCTGCTTGTAAATTTTCGATCGCTCGGCCTTATCACCCGTAGCACGACCTTTATCTAACAGTTGAAAGACTTGTTCGTTTTTCCAGTTGCCTAAGTCGGCAGTAGCACCGGGGCCGAAGTGGGCGTAGTAAAAGTTATCCGGGTCGCCGTAGTCCGCCGTCCAGCCTAACATGAAGGCTTGATAGCCAGGGGGTTTGGTTCGATCTGCGAGGTATGCGGCCCAGTCTTTAGTTTGAAGTGTTACCTTAATCCCGATCGCGCTGAGTTCGGCGGCAAAGGCTTCGGCTATCGGTTTTGGGTTGGGGAAGTAGGGGCGGCTGACTGGCATGTACCACAACTGGAGGGGGAAGCCATTGGGGTAACCGGCTTGGGCTAACAGTTGCTTGGCTTTTGCTGGGTTGTACGGGTAATCTTGAACTCGCTCTGATTGGTATTCGGCGAACGAGGGGGGAGTAAAGTGAGGCGTGTTTTCACCCGTATCGCCCCAGAACGCTCTAACAATTTCCTTGGCATTAATTGCTAAAGCGATCGCTTGGCGCACTTGTAGCTTCGAGAAGGGTTCGTAGCTGGGATTTAACCCCAAATAGCCGACATTTAACGAAGGGCGCTTCAGGGCTTGGATGTTCGTGTCTCTTTGGATTTCTGCGATCTGATCGGGGGTCAGATCGACGGTAAAATCAATTGTCCCTGCCCGAAGCTGAGCTAATCTGGCGGCTGGATCGGTGACGAAGCGTATGACCAATTGGTTGACTTTCGGGCAACCTTTCTTCCAATAGTTCGGGTTTTTTTCTAGGATAATGCGATCGCCCGAACGCCATTCCTTGAAAATAAACGGACCCGTTCCGACAGCGGCTGAGGACGGATTACCATAGTTCGCCCCCGCTTTCTTAATCGCATCGGGACTGGCAATCCCAAAGTAACCCGACGCGATCGCATTGGGGAAGGCGGCAAAGGGTTGCTTCAGCACAAACTTAACCGTATCCTTGCCCTCGACGACAACATCTTGTAACAAGGATTCACCAGAGCCCTTATAGCCCCCAAACATATTTGACCAAATTTCGTAGGTCTTACCCGCATTGCGATAACCAAACTCGAATTGTGGGTTCCACCAACGTTCGACGTTGAACTTTACCGCCTCAGCGTTGAAGTCGGTACCATCGTGAAACTTGACTCCAGTTCTGAGTTTAAACGTCCAAGTTTTACCATCTTCAGAAGGTTTCCACTCCGTCGCCAGACCCGGTACGAGTTCCATTGTACCTGGCTTCGTTTCAAGCAAGCGGTTGTAGATTTGCTCTTGAACAATAATGGAGTTACCGTCAGTAATATTCCCCGGTTCCAGGTTGGCGGGTTGTCCGCCTGAACCATATACTAATGCGCCAGCCGGGACGGCTTCTGGACTACTAGCAGGCGTGGGTTGGTTCACAGTTTGATTGGAGGGGCTATTACAGTTTGCCAGGACAATTGCTAAGGCGAAAGCCACAATCGTCAAGAAAAGCGATCGCCATTGTCTCCATCCCCTCATACCACTGACTCCTTCTTCCAGCCGTTCTGCCAAGGGTGTATAGCCCTAGAGCACCCTAGTTAATACTAAGCTGTTAAGGCATTTAATTGACTGGTTGATGCTGA
>DATNPC010000823.1:0-11070 GCA_036703375.1 Allocoleopsis sp. | reverse complement strand
ATACTAGATGTTGGGACTACGGGTAATAGTGGCAACATCAATATCAAAGCAGGGGCGCTTACCCTAACCGATGGCGGTGTTCTTCAAGCGGGCGTCTCTTCAGAGGGACAGGGTAAGGCAGGAAATATCACTTTAGATGTTCGCGATATCACTATTGCTGGAGTTAGTGCTGCTACTGGAAGGTCTAGTAGAGTGTCTGTAGCCACGGCCAGAGGGGCAAGTGGTCAAGCAGGGAACATTACTATTATCAACACCGACAAGTTGCGTATAGCTGATGGTGCTTATCTAAACGCTTCAACCTACAGCTCTAGTAATGGTGGTGATATTACCGTTAATGCTAACGTTGTAGAACTGACAGGCGGCGGACAAATCCTCACACTACCTTATGCTCAAGGAAATGGAGGGAATGTTACCCTCAATGTTAGCGATCGCCTCACCATTTCCGGTTATGACCCGACGTTTATAGATCGATTCTTGAACTTTGGACCAGATGTTGTCACCAATCAAAGCAATATTAGTGGAGTATTTACAGGCTATGGACTCTTCGGCATACTTTCCACACTCCTAAATATTCCCGTTGAGTCCACTGGCAATGCTGGCAATATCTTCATCAAAGGGCCGCGAGAGGTCAATATCGATGGAGGAGATCTCATCACAGATGGTTTTAATACAGGAAATTCAGGTACTCTGTCCATCACCCAAACCGGTTCCGTGAGGTTAACCAACAAGGCTTCAATTTCCACATCAACATTCGGAACGGGGAATTCAGGTACTCTGTTGATTGAAACGGCTAATCTCAGCGTTCAAAATCAGTCATTGATTATTAGTGCTACCCTTGGTGCTGGAGATGCTGGAGATTTAACGATACGCGCTAGTGATTCAGTTGAAGTTAAGAGCGGTAGTGGAATTACGTCCCAGTCAAATGGAAGTGGCAATGCGGCAGATTTAACCATTGAAACTCGGCGATTAAGTATTAGGAATGGATTAATTTCATCTGGTGCTGGCACGAAATTTACCGCCGATGGAACTAACTTAATTTTTTCTCCAAGTAATGGTCGTAGCGGAGATCTAACTGTAAAAGCATCTGAGTCTGTAGACATCAGTGGAGAACCAGGAACTTTTACAGGTGGTTTGTTTACTTCGACATTTGGCTATGGGCAAGGTGGAAAGTTATTGGTTGAAACCGGACGATTGACAATTCAAGATGGAGGGCGAATAGAAGCGGCTACAGTTGGTACTGGTGTAGGAGGTACGGTTACAGTCAATGCCTCGGAGTCTATTGAACTCATCGGCACTTCAGCAGATGGAACGTTTGCCAGTGGCTTATCTGCCTATAGTCGCCCACCGCTCGATTTCGACGCTAATCTGTGGCAAGGTAGTGCCAATAGCGGCGGCGTCAACGTAACGACTAACCAATTAAGTATCCGAGATGGAGCACAAATCACTACTGCTGTTGAGGGAACATCTCAGACTGGAAATGCAGGAGATATTACAGTTCAAGCGAATTCCCTCTCTTTGAGCAATGGCGGGAGAATCACCAGTCGCAGTGATGGAAAGAGTAAGGCGGGGAATATCAATCTCAATGTGACAGGAAATTTGCGTTCAAGTGGTGGCACGATTTCTGCAACCTCTACTCAATTAGGAGGTGGCAATATTAACATCGCTGCTGACGACATCCGCCTTCGCGATAGCAGCCTCATCAGCACTAGCGTCTTTGACAGCACGGGGGGTGGCGGCAACATTACGATTAACTCTACAGTCTTCGTCGCTTTGGAAGACAGCGACATTCTGGCAAATGCAGAAGCTGGGCCGGGAGGCAACATTAAAATTAACTCCGATGCGTTTCTGGCTGACATTTTCTCTCGGGGTTTAGCCGTACCAGTAGGTCGCAATCCAGGTAATTTAGGTCAATTTCGTGGCAATAATCGCAACGATATCTCTGTCAATAGTCAGCAGAATACATCTTTATCTACTTCGTTTCGCGCTAACGATCGCGTTGATATCTCTGCGGACTCGCAAACAGGCAAGAGTGGTACAGTTAGTTACACTTATGTTGACCCAACGCGGAGAGTTGCTCCCTTACCGTCAGATTTCGCCGATGCAGAAGGACTAATTGACCGTCGCTGTACTCCAAGAGATAGCAAACGAGGGAGTAACTTTACCATTACAGGACGGGGTGGTTTACCTCCTAGCCCCAATGACCCTCTCACCCATGAGGAAATTTTAGTGGATTGGGTCACGCTTGAAGCAAAGGAAGAAAAACGCGATCGCACCGATAATCATGATAATCGTACTGATCCCAGCAGTACCTCTTCTAAACAACTGGTAGAAGCTCAAGGATGGGCAATTGGTGCGAATGGGCAAGTCATCCTGACTGCCCAAGCCAATACTGCCACTCCTGTCTCTCCTGGCGTTTTGCCTCTGACTTGCCCAGATAATCAGGAAGCCAAAGATTCAATCAGTGATTAGCGATCGCTAATCTCTTTAGCAGCTGTTCACTGCTTACCGTTAAAATAACCTACCGCTGAGATGATGTACGTGGCTGGGAAAAACGGCTTAATAAAACTGAATTATAAGTTGTAGGCAATTGAAATGGCTTATCCCCAAGCACCTTGGACGCTGCGAGGCTATGCACTCCAAACCTTGCAATTCATCGATATCGAGCGATCGCATCCTTTCATTCCACCAGAGTTGGATATTATTTCTATCCTGCCTGGGAAAACCCTTGGTGGCGTTTATGTTTCCCATTACGGCTCTGGTTCTGTTCTGGAGTATAGCGAACTCATCGTTGTTGGAGGGTTAGTGCGCTATTCTGGCAAAATTGGCGGCTGGGTTTCTCACATTTATGTAGACAATGCTGATTCAGTCGCTGGAGGTCGAGAAATTTGGGGATTGCCAAAGGAAATGGCGGAATTTACCTGGGAAAAGAATGTTAGTACGACAGCACCCGAACATCGCGTCACGGTTCGCCAAGGCGATCGAGTGCTGTGCAGTCTGAGTTACAGTCAACCTAGCTTTGGGTTACCTCTCCCCTTTCAGGGAAATGTTTTGAGTACTCTTGGTACTTCGATTCTTCGATTCCAAGGTAAATTTGAGGCTAACACGGGTTTAGTTCGCAGCAAATTAACCATCCCGACAGAAAGTCCTTTTGTCCGCTTGGGCTTAGACCAACCGTGGATAACTGCTTATTGCGATCGCTTGCATCTGATTGCTAATGCACCAGACGTTGTCGGACAACGAGAAACTGCATTCAGTACGGTTGAAATCTAGTCGCTGCCCTCAAATGCGGGACAATGCTAGACAAGTTCAGTTTAAGAGGTGGACATGGAGCGTCGTCGAACCTTCTCTGGAGTCAGCTTGGAAAGCACGGTTGGGTATTGTCGTGCTATTCGAGTAGGAGACAATATCTATGTATCGGGGACAGCACCGATTGGTTCAGATGGTAAGGTTTATGCTCCTGGGGATGCTTACGCCCAAACGGTTTATTGTCTTCAGAAAATTCAGAAAGCCCTTCATGACTTAGGTTCTGACTGCCAGGATGTGGTACGCACTCGCCTCTACGTGACGGATATCAGCCGCAGTGCTGAGTACGGCAAAGCTCATCAGGAATTTTTTGCCAAGCATCCTCCTGCTACCACGATGGTGGAAGTTCGGGCATTAGTCGATCCGGAAATGCTGGTGGAAGTGGAGGTGGAAGCGGTTTGTCAGCCCGATTAGTGGTGCGAGCAAATCAAGGCTTCTAAGCCAAAACAGCAGCCGGTTCTGGCCAGCGCCCTACCGCTTTACCAATGACTGCCATCTCTTGCACTAAGCGATCGAATTTCTCGGGTGTCAACGATTGAGGGCCATCGGATAACGCTTTAGCAGGATTGGGATGGACTTCAATCATCAACGAATCCGCACCCGCCGCGATCGCAGCCAGTGCCATTGCGGGAACATATTCATAACGCCCCGTACCGTGACTGGGGTCAATCATAATCGGCAAGTGAGTTAGCGATCGCAAAACTGGGATAACGGCCAAATCCAGCGTATTCCGAGCATACTTTTGGTCAAATGTCCGAATCCCCCGTTCGCACAAAATCACATTCGGGTTGCCTGCTGCCAAAATATACTCTGCCGCCATCAACCATTCGTCAATCGTTGCCGACATTCCTCGCTTCAACAGCACAGGCTTTTCCTGCGCCCCGACTTTTTTCAGCAAGGAGAAATTCTGCATGTTACGGGCACCCACTTGCACGACATCCGCCACCTCAGCAATCTTCTCAAGATCGGCGGCGTCCATCACTTCTGTGATGATGCCCAAACCCGTCTCTTCCCGCGCCCTCGCCAGTAAACCCAATGCGCTTTCCCCATGCCCTTGGAAGGCATAGGGCGATGTCCGAGGCTTGTAAGCACCTCCGCGCAGAAACTGAGCGCCTGCCGCTTTTACCCGCCGCGCCGTTTCCACGATCATGTCCTCGTTTTCCACGGAACAAGGGCCAGCAACGATCGCGACAGGATGATGCTCGCCGACGTGAACCAGACCATTTGGGGTTGATACAACAACCTCACTTGCCTCACCGTGACGAAACTCTCGGCTAGCTCGTTTATACGGTTTCTCAACCCGTAACACTTCTTCAATCCAGGAACTCAGTTCCTGAATTTGCAGGGGATCGAGGTCAGCCGTATCTCCAACAAGCCCTACAACAACCTTATGCTTGCCAACAATTTTTTCTGGAGTCAGACCCCATTCGCTCAGTTCTTGCGTTACACGAGCGAGTTCGGCTTCTGGAGTGCCGACCTTCATCACCACAATCATGGTTCTACAATCCCTGACAACGTGCTAATAGGGTTATTGGTTATTGGTTATTAGTTGTTAGTTACTAGTCATTAATCAGTCAAAACCCATTAACTACTAACTACTAACTACTAACTACTAACAACCAACAACTAATCTTTCTGTCCCGCTGAACGCCATGCTGAGGTTAGCCGTCCCCAATTGGTCGTGAACTCTTGCCAACCCAGCGTTGTTCCTGGCGTATCTTCATCCCAAGACGCTGAGATAACGCCGTAGCTCAATCCCAGCACCCCCAAGCCAAAAAATCCCATGCTGACAAGAACCACCGCCACGTTGGGCAACTTTAAGCCAAACTTTGTCACCAAAAAATAGCTGACAAAAAACGTAGCTATCCCCAGGACTGAGGGAATTCCGCATAGCAGAGCCATCCGGCGCACCATTCGCTGACTCACAGCATCGGGAATCGCCATCGATCCCTTAGAAGCTGCCTTTGGCTTGTCTTTTTTTGGAGAAGCTGTCGTCGCTTCCTTTGATGCCGCCGTTTTATCTGATGCGGGTTCGGGTTTGGCTTTGGCGTTTTTTTTGCGTTTTTGACGCGGTTCAAACGGTAAGCGATCGCCTGAACTCTGTTCTGCTTTGCTAGCGGGGGACTTTCCTTTTCCGCGCGATGGTTCAGTAGACATAAACTTAAATCGTGTCTATCCGCGAATACCTAAACGTTGAATCAAGCCTTGATAGCGCGATCTATCTCCTTTGCGAAGATAACCCAGTAAACGCTTGCGCTGACCGATCATCTTCAACAATCCCCGACGGGACGCATGGTCTTTTTGGTTGGTTTTCAGGTGAGCGCTTAACCGATTAATGCGCTCGGTTAGCATGGCAATTTGGACATCGGTCGATCCCGTGTCGGTGTCATGAACCTGGTAGGTATCAATAATTTCGTGTTTGCGCTCTTGCGTCAGACTCATTGATAAAGCTTACTCGTAATAATCCAGCAGTTTTCCATGTTACCACCTTGACCCCTAGGGTTGAAAGGCGATAATTTTGATAGTTTGGACGGTAATACAGTGACCAGTTGGCAACCTGTGCTTAGGATGGGAGATTCCGCAAACTTTGTGAACGACGATCGTCTAGCCACTGTTGCAGGATGATAGCGGCGGCTTTACGGTCAATTAATCCTTTGTTGCGAGACGGCGATTGATGAGCGGCTTTGATTTGTTCTTCTGCTTCAAACGAAGTCAGCCGCTCATCGACATACTCCAACGGTAGCCCAAGTGCGGTTGATAAGCGTTGAGCCAGCTTTTGCACCTTTTTCGCCTGAGAACCGAGGGTGCCATCCATGGAATAGGGCAAACCCACGACCAACACTTGCACTTGCCGTTGTTCGACTATCTCTCGCAATTGAGCCACATCGCGATCGAAAGAAGTGCGATCGATCGTCGTCAGTCCAGTTGCAATTAAACCCGTACCATCACATCCGGCTACCCCGATGCGCCGACTCCCCACGTCCAATCCTAGTGCCGAGATTCTTTGCATCTAGACCCCAATCCCTAGCCTCCAATCCTTAAATTCCTTAATTCCTTAATTCCTTGCATCTGGGGACTCAATCGGGGGTATGACTTCTCTGGTGAGTGCATTTAGAGACGTTAAACTCGATGCCGATTTATCCGTCTTTCCCGGTGCATGGTGCTTCTTAGAGAGAGACTTCCACCACGCAATACGACTAGGGATTGGAGTGCGTGCTGGCTGTAATCCTTGAAGAACCTCTGATAACTGCAACCCTTCCAACGAAACGGGCTTAGCTTCCCGCAGCTTGTGCCAAACGGAACGAGACATCAACAAGGTATGCTCGATCCGTTCTGCTCCCATCTCTTCCAGATACTCTTCGCGTTCCGGTTGATAGTCAGCAGAAGCTAGGTAGAGCGCCTGGGGAGGTAATTCCTGCGTTACCCGTGCCATCTGAGCCAGCAACTCAGGGTACAAACAGGTATAAGCGGGGTGGACGGTGAGTTCAGCTTCGTGAGAGCGAGAGCCATCCCGACTCAGCCGCATCTGGAAATAGCCAATAGCTGCTTTCCGCTGGGGTTCAAACACGTAGCCACTCACGACTTCAGTCTGAGTGAACCACTGCTGAATTTGAGAGAGAAACGCGTTCAGGAACCCGGTTTTAAAGTCTTGAATGTGACGGTCAAAAACCTGACGCACGATGGGCGGCATCGACTCTGTATCCAATTTGTACAGTAGCTGAGCATCAGCATTACTCACGGGCAGCAGGTTGGGTAAATCTGGTTCGTGCGCGGCGAGTTCTTCCAGCATTTCTGGTGCGATTGCCCAATACGTCAGTTGGGCTAGAGGCTGAAATCCATTTTGCCGAAACAGCGCCAAGGTCGATTTGTGATGGATATTAACTTCCAATAACCAGGTGCGTGCTTCCCAAACCGTCTCAAAGCAGTAGCGCAATAGCGTCGAGCCAGTATCGAGGGGAGCAGAAGAGCTGCTTTGGCTAGGAGCGTTGGGATCGACTAACACCCGATCCACTCGCCAAGTACTGCGAGTGCGATTAAAGGGAGAAATTTTGATGAATCCGCGAATTTGTTGGAACGATTCCGCCACATAGACGCAAAAGGAATACTGCTTGGGGTTCGGGAACCAACTTAAAAATTTCAGTAGACCATACCAGCGTCGAACCTGCTGTAACTTCTGGATGAGGTTATCTGAGCCACTGTTGCCATCCGCATCAGTTGCTTCCTTTGCAATCTGTTCGATTGCCTCCAAGTCGCGGTACTGAATGGGGCGGATCGCATTCTTCGCGTTGTCCGAGAGAGGTGAAGTCATGTTAGGTACAGATGCCATGGAGCTGACAGTGGATAGCAGCAGAGGCGACCAACAGGATCGATTTTGTTGAAGCTTGCTGGTTGCTTTTCCTAAGGTTACTGCCAATATATTAACGATTTTCCCACTATTCCACTGTTGAACCCTACGGCTACTTTACCAATCTAGATACCTTTTGCGGTTTTTGTATAGTTGTGCAACGGGTAGGTTAGCTCGGTCTTACTACGGGTCTGCGCCTGACTGGGACGGATACTGCCTTGGATTGCATCGATACTAATTGCCTGGTCTGGATGCATTCAATCCATAAGTAGTGTTAATATCTCACAGATCCAATGGCTAAGTTTAGCGCGATCGCTTCCTCAGGAAAGGCAGACGGCAGACGGCAGACGGCAGAAGGTTTATGGCAGGGGATTGAACCAAGTTTTCATACCTTCCACCCCAGCAAGTGGGGAAATCATACGGCCGACGGCGGTTGTACAAAAAACTGCTCACTGGCCACTGGCCACTGGTCACTGGTCACTGGTCACTGGTCACTGGTCACTGGTCACTGGTCACTGGCCACTGTAAAAAACGATCTTGGCTGGGAACCGAGGAATTTTTCATAAACATTTGTAAACTATAAAACAACAAAGCTTCTGCTCGTAAAAGTTTTATTGCCGCCTTCGCCGGACGTGGCGTCTTTGAGGCAAAGCGTTCCGGGGTTTCAACCGTGTTAGGAGTATCTTTAATGAGGCAACTTGTCAAGCTTGAGGGTTATTTTCTCATTGGTCATATTGTGGCGATGGCCTTTGGACTAGCGGGTCTACTGATCGTCTTACCTCACCCAGAACTTATCGCAGGCTTATCGACGATGGGACAGACTGTGTTTCAGTGGTCAATGTCTGGGGGGGGAGTTGTCTACATTCTTTTAGGTGCGGCAGCTGTGGCTATTTATGCTTACCGAACCCTAGGACTGTGGCATTGGCTGACATTCATGTTGCCTGCTGTCTGCCTGTCTTTGAGCAGTGAATTGCTCGGAACGAGTACTGGCTTTCCCTTTGGGGAGTATAGCTACTTGAATGGCTTAGGCTATAAAATTGCTGGCCTGGTGCCGTTCACCATTCCTCTTTCCTGGTTTTACTTGGGATTTGTCTCTTATCTCATCGCTCGTTCTGGCTTAGAAGCGACTGTTGAACCAGGGAAAAAACTGGGAATCCTGCGTCATATTGGAGCGATCGCATTGGGCGCAATTCTCCTGACGTCTTGGGACTTCGTGCTTGACCCCGCCATGAGTCAAACAGCCGCTCCGTTTTGGTTCTGGGGTAAGCCTGGAGCTTTCTTTGGCATGCCCTACCAAAACTTTGCGGGTTGGCTGGGAACGGGCGCTCTATTCATGACCGTAGCGGCCTTGTTTTGGAAAAAGGCACCTGTGGCCTTACAGAGAAAACAACTGGGATTACCCTTGGCCGTTTACCTGAGCAACTTTGCGTTTGCTGCGATCATGAGCATCGGTTCAGGCATTTTGATTCCTGTCGGGTTAGGTCTAATCTTGGGTGTTGCGCCAGCGTTGATTTTATGGTGGATGACTTCCACGACACCAGCCGCATCTGAACAAGCAGAAAGCGATCGCACGGAGCAAAGTTCGCCTGCTTCTCTGCCCGTGGCTCCTGTGGGAGTTATGCCGAAGTGAATTGGCTTGCCACTGTATCGAGCGGCTCAACAGCGCAAGTTTCACTACTTACCGCTAGCGTCCTAGCACTATCGCTGTTACTCATCCAGATTCCAGCCGCTTTCCTCCTTCTCTCCCGCTTGATGAAAGGGCCGGGGCGTCGTCTGCCCCTCCTGCCCCAAGCGACCACACCCGAACAACTCGGGACAGTGAGTGTGGTCGTTCCCACGCTCAACGAGCGGGAGCGTCTAACGCCCTGTTTGGTAGGCTTAAGCCATCAAAGTTACGAAGTTCGAGAGATCGTTGTGGTCGATAGTCGCTCGACGGATGGCACACCCGAACTGGTCAAAACTGCTCAGGAAAAAGACCCTCGCTTTCGCCTAATTACCGATGACCCCCTACCTCCGGGTTGGGTAGGGCGTCCTTGGGCGTTACACACCGGGTATTTGCACAGTTCTCCTCACAGTGAGTGGATTTTGGGAATGGATGCAGATACCCAACCCCAGCCTGGACTCGTCGCGGGTTTGATCGAAGCAGCCCAAGCCGAAAAGTTCGACTTGGTGTCCCTGTCACCTCAATTTATCCTGAAGTACCCAGGAGAATGGTGGCTGCAACCCGCGCTATTGATGACGTTGGTCTATCGATTTGGGCCTACGGGTATTACTAGCGAGTCGCCGGAACGGGTCATGGCCAACGGGCAGTGTTTCTTGTGTCGCCGCGACGTGTTGACTCAGTTGGACGGGTATACGAGTGCAGGGAATTCGTTTTGCGATGATGTCACTCTCGCTCGTCATGCTGCTACGCGAGGATTTAAGGTCGGGTTTCTCGATGGGGCAAAGGTTGTGAAGGTACGGATGTATGAAGGTGCATCTGAAACCTGGAACGAATGGGGGCGCAGTCTTGACCTGAAAGATGCTTCTTCTAGCGGTCAGTTGTGGAGCGATGTCTGGCTGCTGTTGAGCGTCCAGGGGCTTCCCCTCCCAGCCTCGCTATTGTTCTTGAGCTACCTAGCACTGGGGATTGTCTCGCCATTTATCATGGCAGCGGCTGGGTTAAATGTGTTCTTGCTGTTGATTCGCTTTGCCTTGTTATTTGCGATCGCGCCGTCTTACGATCGCACTCAAGCCTCAGCGTCGTCCTGGCTATTTTGGCTCTCGCCCTTGGCAGACCCCTTAGCTGTCCTGCGAATTTTCTTGTCTGCAACTCAACGACCCACTCGCTGGCGCGGTCGGAGTTATGCCCAGGTTTGAATGTAGGACAGTTGGTGCGTAGTGCTTTTCTGAAAACTATTTAGGGTGGGCATTATTGCTCACCTTAATTTCATTATCGACAAGGTTCCATATTCTTAGAATTTAGTAGTGAAGGTGCGATCGCAGTTTTGCACTGGGCTACAAGATTGTTGATTTTATCGATATTTTCTGGGTTGACTCCTCGTCTTATCGAGGCCAGACTTTAATTGCTATGTCGGCTAAGTACTGAGCGCGACTTATGATTGTCTCTTCGTTCCAAACATCTATATTTTGGAAATACTGGTTCAATGTTAGATTACTAGTTTTTAAAAGGAGCAGTTTTTCTTCAAAGGGTCTATTAGATAACTCAGAGTTATAACCTGTTAGGGTAAGGTTTCCTAAAGTGTGAAGCCATTTTTTATGTACGGTACTATAATTCTTACCTAACATTTGTTGCCATTCTCTGGTTAGCTTCTGAGGGGCAATATGTTCAACAGTTAGGCTTTTGGGATTAACCTGTTCCTTAGTCAGTGATTCTTCTATACTTTCTAACAGCAGCTTTGCTCGATCGCTCAAGCTTTTAC
>DATNPC010000822.1:0-3799 GCA_036703375.1 Allocoleopsis sp. | reverse complement strand
CGTTGATTTACCGCACCCGGATGGTCCAACTAATACCCAGAATTGCCCATCGGGTACCTCGAAGGTAATGTCCCCGATTGCCGTAACGTCTTCAAATTTGCGGGTGATTCCCTCTAAGCGAACGTTTGCCATTTTCCGTGTTGATAGATAGTCGTTAGTGGCTAGTTAGGCTCTAGCCGTTTGTGGGAGACAGGCTTGTGTTAGAGAATATTCTCAAGAGTGATAGTATCTGTCTGACCAAGATAACTAGAAAGTGAGCTGTTAAGTAGTGATTCACTGGAGATTAGCTGTTGTGATGGCCGAGCGCAACATCAGCAATAAGGAATTAGCTCTCCTGATTGGCATGAATCCGAAGTCGGTGTCTCGGCTCAAAGTGCGCCGACGCCTCACCCGAATCGATGAAGCGACGCTCAATTCCCTATGCAAGGTGCTGAAGTGTCAGCCAGGGGACTTAATGGTTTATGAAGAAGATGAAAACGCGACGCCCTAACCCCAGGCAGGCGCTACGCGATACTTACGCGAATAAATCTCTTAGTTACAATAGTGATTTGCAATTTTTCCGTTCTTGGGAGTGATGCAATGAATCCTCTTTTGGCTGGTTGGCTTTCAATGCTTTCGCGAGTTGGAATCCAATAAAGTTAAATCTTATTAAAACTTTCTCAGCTTCAGGTAGTTGAATTAAGTAATATTACGTATATGAGTGAGCTGTAGCGTCTCATTCAAACTTCGGAGGGTCGTCCTATCTACCGACTTGTTGGTGAGAAAGGTATACTCAAACCCACAGGGTGTTTAGTACTACATGACAACAACAATAATCAATGAGTTAAGCGTGCTTTGCGTGCCGATCGCTTCTGGCAATCAAAGACAGTTGCAAAGTATGCACTAGTATCTGCGCCAAGCCCCCGCGATTGCGTCAGCACCTCTCTCAATACTCCAGCTCGTCATAGACTGAGTGCCTTTTGGAGTTAAGAAAGAGCAACTAAGCCAAGGTAGATTTATGTCGGAATTTTTACAAACGTTTTTTCACTCAAACCATTTTATTCCCCACGGGCACTGTTACTTGTGGAAACCAGAGCTAATTTGGCTCAACATAATATCCGACTGTGCGATCGCGCTAGCATATTACTCGATTCCAATTTTGTTGGTTTATTTTGTCTCCAAAAGACACGATCTTCCCTTCCATAAGATTTTTCTATTGTTTGGAGCCTTTATCGTTTCCTGCGGCACGGGTCATGTCATGGATGTTTGGACGCTTTGGCATCCAGATTATTGGCTATCGAGCGTAGTCAAAGCGATAACGGCTCTGATTTCTGTATATACAGCGTTAGAACTGCTTCCCCTGATTCCGAAAGCACTTGCTCTGCCGAGTCCGGCGCAATTAGCGGCAGTCAACCAAGCACTGAAAGACGAAATCATCGAGCGCATGCGTGCAGAAGCAGAATTGCAAAAGGCGAAAGAGGCAGCTGAAGCGGCTAACCTTGCTAAAAGCCAATTTCTCGCCAATATGAGCCACGAGTTACGCACGCCCCTCAATGGCATCATCGGCTTTAGCCAACTGCTGAAAGCAGAGGCGATGGAATTAGAGTATGAGGACTTTATACCCGATTTAGACGCGATTTACTCATCTGGCGTACACTTGCTTTCCCTGATCGAAGATCTCCTGAATATTTCTAAGATTGAAGCGAATCAAACTCAGCTCTACCTAGAGACGTTTGATATTCCAACATTAATTGATGAAGTGGTCGCTCAGGCTCAGCCATTTGTTGAGAAAAACGGTAATACTCTTCAGGTCAATTGTGACAGTAATCTCGGCGCGATGTATGCCGATCCGTCGAAAGTTCGTCAAGTCCTGCTCAATCTTCTGAGTAATGCAGCTAAATTTACCGAACGGGGTACGATCGCATTAGACGTGAGCTACGAAAAGGCGTCACGAGATGCCTACTCAGGCGGGAGATATGATTCCTCCATCGTTTTCCGGGTCATAGATACTGGCATCGGCATGACGCCAGAGCAGTTACAGAAAATTTTCAACGCCTTTACTCAAGCTGATGCCTCCACTACTCGCAAGTATGGGGGTACTGGTATAGGGTTAACGATTGGTTGCCACTTCTGCCAACTGATGGGCGGCGAAATCTCGGCAGTTAGTCAGTTAAAGCAGGGTTCTACCTTCACAGTACGCCTTCCCTTACAGGTTGTTGGGGGAAGGACTAAGTCTACATTGAGAGCAGAAGAGTTTACACAACCCAGCGAGAAAGCTCGCGCACTTTTAGCTGTGGGATGACGGACTCAATCCTAGAAAACTGCACTTTCGTCTTTTAAGCGAAGGAGTGTCAATCCAACGCTTGAATTAAATCTTCTATTAAATCGTCTGGATGCTCAAGACCCACAGAAACTCGCAGCAGATTGTCAGGAGTTTTTGTGTTTGCTCCTTCAATTGAAGCTCGGTGTTCGATTAAACTTTCGACACCTCCCAAACTAGTCGCTCTCGTAAAAATTTTCACCTTGGCGGCGACGGCAAACGCAGCTTCTTTTCCTCCTTTCACCTGAAAAGACAGCATGCCGCCAAATAGATGCATCTGAGAGGCAGCTATCTCATGTCCTAGATGCTGTTTCATACCGGGATAATGCACCGCCTCGACTTGAGGATGGTGAGTTAAAAACATGGCAACCTTGAGAGCATTTTCTGAGTGCGCTCTCATCCGATAGGGTAAGGTTTGAATCCCTCGGAGTACTAGCCAAGCATCGAAGGGAGAAGCTATAGCACCACCAGTTTTTTGAATTTTTTTAATCGTCTTGAAGAAGTCATCTTCAACTTTAGTAATGACTGCACCTCCCATCACATCGCTATGTCCGCCTAGATACTTAGTCGTGGAATGGACAACTAAGTCTGTCCCATGGTTGAATGGATTTTGCCCAATCGGTGTTGCCCAAGTGTTATCGCAGACGCACAGAGCCTTGGCCTGATGAGCGATGTCTGCTGTCTTGCCAATATCAGTCATCTTGAGCATGGGATTAGATGGCGTTTCTATCCAAATTAACCGCGTGTTGGGTTGAATCGCTTGCTGCACTTCCTTGGGATTCGTCATATCCACAAACGTGACGGACAAATTCCACGGGACAAAGATTTCTCGCAGGAGAGACGAGGTGCCAGAATAAGCATCTAAGGGGGCAATAACATGGTCTCCTGGCGATAGCGCTTGGAACACGCTCATCGTTGCCGCCGAACCCGAAGAAAAAGCTGCCGCTGCCACTCCTCCCTCTAACTCACACAGGCATTGTTCCAAGGCCTCCCGGTTCGGGTTGTTATCTCGAATGTAGTTATAGCCTTGAGGGTAGCTACCATCCGCTTGACGCTCGAACGTGGTCGATAGATAAATAGGAGGCGCTACTGCCCCTGTTGCTGGATCGATGGGATGGCCGGCATGTACCGCGAGTGTTTCAAGTCTCATAGAAATTAAGCTAACGCGCATTTAATTTGCATATTGACATCCTGTTTTTTGCCAGTTGTCATCGGATACAGCCTGACTCATTCCTAGACCGCTATCTCGAATTACATGAGGAGAGCCTGGTTCAGTTGTATCCGCGAGAAAGCATTCTATCTAAACCTTAACGTCCCAAAAAGACTTGTAGAGACAAGATGCGATCGCTCATAGGGAGTCTTGCACCAAAAACCTCTGCGTACCTTTGCGTCAACCTCTGTATCCTTTGCGTTAAAAAAAGACCGAATGAAGCTTGTTGAGAACAGTACAGGATATGAGATCGCTTTTTTCTCCAACGCTTTGGCTCTAAACGGCAAAGC
>DATNPC010000821.1:0-4786 GCA_036703375.1 Allocoleopsis sp. | reverse complement strand
TACTTGCCCCAGTGCAGCTCTCCTGGCGTATTCCCCGTTTGTAAGTAAAATTGTTGCTGCACGCTAAATCCCAATCGCCCCTCTGAATACTTCAACCATAAGCGATCGATTCGTTTCAATTTTTGGCAAGGGAAGTTGCGGAGGGCAGAGACTGTTAGAACTGACTGAGTTGCAGACTCTGGTTCTTTCCCCTTGCTGGCAATCTTCTCCATGAGCTTTAGAGTTACCCAGTCTGCGGTTACCCATTCCCGCTTTGCTAAATTGGCTTCTAAGTTTGCCCAAGTTGCAGGAGTTTGCCAACTTTGTGTCAGTTTGTGTCGCTTGGCTGGAGTGATGTTTAGGTTGCAGTATTCCACTCTTTGTGCTAGCGATGCTACTCCACCCCACACTGCACCGCTGACACCACCGCCAGTTGACGCAGGTAACTGTCCAACTGGAGCATCGTTCTTTTGAAACATTAGCTCCTCAGAAGAGCGCCATTTCCCGTTCTGCCTCCAACCTACGCGATCGCCAAACTTGGCGGCGATCAGAGCGTTATAGTCGCCGGATTTACCGCCCAGTTCCTTCCAGAGCATCCGTTGCACGCTAAACCCGAACCGTCCTTGGCTGCGGGTTTCCCAGAGTCGATCGATGGTGCCTAAGTCTTCACAAGGAAATTGTTGAATATCTTTTACGCTTAACCACTTCTCTCGCTGTCGCTTTGATCCTTCCAGGATTTTTTGTAAGGTTTCTCGATCGGCATCTTTCCATAAGCCTTGCTGCAATAGCCGATCTAAATGCGAGTAATCGGCACCCACCGCTGACTTCAGCTCCACAGTAGGGTGAGAGCGAGGAAAGAGAGAACACCCATGCAGAGTCAAAACTAATGGCAATGCGATCGCTCTAACCAGAAATTTAGTCACATTAATGCAGCAGTGAGTTAGCCAATTATTTTAGCCATTTTGAATCGTTCCAACTGTACGCCTTTGCGATACACTATTTCAGCTTCAACAACGCAAAAGCCCATTTTTAAAAAGAAATGCTTCGAGATTCGACTGGCTTCAGTATAGAGGCGCTGCACAGCTTGCTCAATGGCTTTCGCTTCTAATCGCTTGTAAATCTCAGTGGCATAACCAAGCCGTGCAAACTGACTCGCTGTATATACAAAGGCAATACGAGCGAGTGGATTTAACTGTCCAAAGGCTACTAACTTACCGTCGTGCAGCACCACGATGGTTAAACCTTCGCTGAGTACCCTCCTAAATTCCTCGATGTCTTCCGGGTATGACGACCATGCTTCTATCTGCTTGTCGTCATAAGCGCTTGAACCTATTCCGATCACCGCATCTCGATAGATAGCTGCTAAGCTTTCTGCGTCTGATGGCTGATACTCTCGAAGCAACATTGGGTTAAGAGGGGTTAGTTAGTTTGGAAGATGTTTTGAACCATGACTTTATCTAGACTTGCAGCAGCGCGATCGAGTTCTGCAATCTCGCCGGAGTCGAGCTTCCAACCTAATGCACCAATATTCTCTTTCGCCTGTTCCACGGACTTGGCTCCAGGGATGGGAATAGTTCCTTTACAGATACACCAGTTAAGAGCAACTTGCGATAGAGTCTTATTTCGCGATCGCGCAACTTCTCGCAAACACTCTAAAAGCGGACGCATTCCCGGCAATAGCTGCCTAAATAGCAAACCTCGAATCCCTTTTGGAAACGACCCTTGTTCAGAATATTTTCCGGTTAACAACCCTAATGCCAAAGGGCTGTAGGCAATCAGTTTGATTCCCAGTTCATCGCAAACCTCTTTGAGTCCGAGTTGGGTGACAGGATAGGTAGAGAGCAGCGAATACTGAACTTGCAACGTAGCAATGGGAATTCCGCGATCGCAAAATTTTTGATGCACCCATTTCAGCCGTTTAGGCCCATAGTTGGATAAACCCACACCCTTGACCAATCCTTGCTCGTAAAGATCGGCAAGACCATCTAAGAGTTGTCCTTCCTGCCAGGGAAAATAGTTGGCAGTAGACCAGTGCATCTGAACCAAATCGACATTTTTACCCAAACGCTTAGCCGATGCCTTGCAAGCTGACACCATAGACTGACGGGTCAATCGCCAGGGATAAGCCGCCAGCTTAGTGGCAATGCAAATATTATCTTTGCCCGAACCTCGATAGTCCTGGGTAAATCGCCCCAAGAGTTGTTCGCTGCGCCCATTCAATCTCCCCGTGCCATAGGAATCACCCGTATCAAATAACGTGACGCCGTTGCTAACGCAAAGGTTAAAGACAGCTTGCAACTGCTCATCCATGCTTTCGTCATATCCCCACAGCAGGCGGTTGCCCCATGCCCAAGTCCCGCAACCCATCGTTGGTAAGGAGAGTTTTTGGTTAATCTGCATCGTTGCCTCTTGGTAGATGTCCTCCTTTAATTGTTAAATATCCAGTCCCGCCAAAAACTCAACGAGCAATTGATTGACCTCAGTCGGACGTTCCTGTTGAATCCAGTGTCCCGCGCCGGGTAACAAAACTTTCTGCTGCAAGTTCGGCACCGTTTTTTCCATGGCGTCGAACGCATCTCGGTACATCGTAATCACCGGGTCTAACTCCCCTGCTACAAATAGGGTAGGTTGGCGCAGCTTCGCGCCCGTGAGAAAAGCGGTCAGTTCCCAGTTCCGATCGATATTCCGATACCAATTCAACCCGCCCCGAAAACCTGTCCGTTCAAACTCGCCGGTGAAAAAGTCGATATCTTGTTCAGTCAACCAGGACGGCAGCGTCTCCGGCAGCGTGCCAGTGTCCAGAAATTTTTCGGACTTACCGAACAGGTAACGCCAGCGCTTTTCGGGCGGCGCATCTCCCGACGCTGAATAGAGGAACATGGTTATTGCCTTACGCACATCCGCTTCGAGTTCCGCCTCAGCTAACCCTGGTTCTTGGAAATATAATTGGTAAAACTGATTTTCGCCCACCCTGCGTTTCATCGCCTCTGTAGGACGGATGTCTGCCCAAACTCTGGGTCTGTAAGGGACACTGAGTAGAGCGGTAGTCGAAAAAATATCTGGTCTTAATAGGGAGCAATACCAGGCAACAACAGCCCCCCAATCATGACCCACGATGACGGCATGTTCGTGATTGAGGGCGTCAACTAGACCCACAATATCAGCTGTTAATTCCAGAATATTGTAGGATGCGATCGCCTCTGGTCGGTCGGTTTGACCGTAGCCGCGTTGGTCTGGCGCTACGACGTGGTAGCCTGCTTCACACAGCGCTCTCAACTGATGCCGCCAGGAATACCAAGATTCTGGGAAGCCGTGGCACAGGACAACTAGCGGGCCACTTCCCTGTTCGGCGATGTGCATCTGGATGCGATTTGTCTCTATAAACCGATGGGTTACTTCTGCCATAGTGACTCCTCGTCGGTTACGTTTATCTCAATCCATCCTACGAGAAATTGGCGATCTCCTAGTTGTATGCCTGAACATTTCTATCAAGGCAATTCCAATCTGCAAACCCTCAAAAAATTAGCCAAGCTGCTAAACCCCAGAACGGGATAAATCGCAACCAACGTTTCCCACTGCCGCGTGGTTCGATTGTTCCGAGCAGGATAGCTTGAAACAGAGCAAAAAGTACCAAATCTACGCAGAAAGCAATAGTGACGCGGTTGCTCATCAAATCCTGTACCAAGTATTGTGCCTTCTCAGTGAAATCACCAAATTCTGGTCTGCCGAAGACACTCCAAATTAAAGCAATGCTACCCACAATTAGCCCTGTCCAACCAAACACACGAGCAATTAAGCCCTTGGTTATCTCATCTTCCGCTTGAACCTGGGGTGTGACTAGCCGCAAGGCCATATAAGGGATAAGGAAAGTATTGGTGAGGAACATCGCTAAGCTCCAAATGAGTAGCTTGGGCAACCTTCGACCTCGCGGATCGGCCAGTAGAAGTGGTAAAAACATAAACATCCAGGCTTCAGCAAAGTTGAACAAAGCTTCCAGCCAAGGATGTGCGATCGCAGCTTGTATGAAGTTAATGCCGACAGCATTTAAAATTGGCAAGATGAAAAAGAAGTTAATCGATTCATTCCAAATCTCTTGTAATGTCTCTGGTTGAATCGCCCAGACGGGTTCACCAGGAAGTACCTGTCCCGGTGGAGACAGTAAGAGGACATAAATGTAGGCTGCGGAAAGTATCCAAAGCACGATTGAGAGCGGGCGTTGAGGTTCGTCTTGTTGCCTAGTCTGGTTAGGTTTTGTCATTAAAGTACCGCGCTGCTTTGTGCAAACGTTACCTGCAAAAGAGTCTATATTAAAATTTATTAAGCCAGACCCTGGAATCAACAAGCACAAAGGAGTACCTGTGACTACCCAAACCAGTCTGCAAGGGGACACCCGCGATGCGAGTCCTCCGGATAGCTTTGCTAACGAGCCATCGAACGTACAAGAGGAAGGAACCTTCCAATGGACAAAGCAGTGGTACCCCGTAGCTGTTGTAGACTTCCTCGATCCGTCTCGTCCCCATGCCCTGCAACTCCTGGGAAAGGATATTGTTGTGTGGCGGGATGGTTCTGGCCAATGGCGCTGCTTTGAAGATTTTTGCCCCCATCGCCTTGCTCCTCTGTCTGAAGGCCGCGTTGAGTCGGATGGCACGCTATTATGTGCCTACCACGCTTGGCGCTTTGATGCGGCGGGGAACTGTGTCAGCATTCCCCAGTCTAAAGATGAACAGGCTGAGGCAAAGAACTGCTCGAATCCAAAATCCTGTGCTGTTGCTTATCCGACGCAGGAGCGTCAGGGTTTACTGTGGGT
>DATNPC010000820.1:0-14263 GCA_036703375.1 Allocoleopsis sp. | reverse complement strand
TATCGCCTCAAAATTTAAATAAAGAAGTAGTTTTTAGACGCCCCCTCACCACTCCAACTCTGAAGGTGTCAGTTTTGTCTCATTGCACTGCACGCTGGTAATTTCGCCACTACGCATCGTCACTACCCGATCGGCCATCGCTGCAATGCCAGCATTATGGGTAATCACCACCGTTGTTGTCCCCAACTCCCGGTTAACGCGCTCGATCGCTTCCAACACTTGCTTGCCTGTCTGAAAGTCTAGCGCTCCTGTCGGTTCATCACAGAGCAACACTTCAGGACGTTTGGCAATCGCACGAGCGATCGCAACTCGTTGTTGTTCGCCGCCCGACAACTGCGCGGGAAAATGATTAAAGCGATCGCTCAGTCCAACTCGTTGCAGCGCTTCTTGAGGACGCATGGGATGGCTGGCAATTTCCGTCACTAAGGCGACGTTTTCCCAGGCTGTGAGGCTGGGAATCAGATTGTAAAACTGAAACACAAAGCCCACACATTCGCGCCGAAAGCGGGTGAGTGTAGCGTCGTCGGCAATGGTTAGGTTGCGATCGCGAAAGAACACGCCACCGCTCGAAGGCACGTCGAGTCCGCCCAGAATATTGAGTAACGTGGACTTCCCACTGCCTGAAGGCCCCAGCAGCACGATAAACTCCCCTTCATCGAGATCGAGGTCAACCGAGCGGAGCGCGTGGACTTCAACCTCACCCATGCGATAAGTTTTACTAACTTGACGCATCTGAAAGACCCTTTGCGGTGCTGTTGCTGTCTGTGCCTTGTTGTTGAGAGCCTTACCCGGTTTGTCATCCATCATGAATTCATTGGTTCAAAACTCCCTAGTATTTTCTTGATTTTATCCAGGAAAATTCAGTGAGATCTGATTCTTATTTACTCATTTTTTTTATAAATTCTAATTTCAAATTATCTTACAGGAATCTTCACGATAAACTCTGTACCTTGCCCAGGAATAGAACTACAACTGAGTTGACCTTGGTGTTTCTCGACAATAATTTGATGACTAATGGATAATCCTAATCCCGTACCACTGCCAACGGGCTTGGTTGTGAAAAACGGGTCAAATATCTTTCTTTGGACTTCCTCCCTTATTCCCGAACCGTTGTCACTAATCCGAATGATGGCAGAGAGCGCAGGGAAAGAAACATCCCGATTGCCGACTTTCCCCTCCTCATATTCAACGTCCGTGCTAATGGTAATTTTGCGGGGTGAAGATTGACGTTCTAGAGCATCGATCGCATTACTGAGTAGGTGCATAAACACCTGATTTAACTGACTGGCATAACAAGTGACGGGTGGAAGTTGACGGTACTGTTTAATCACCTCGATCGCTTCGGCGTTCCCTTCTGCTCGCAGTCGGCTTTGCAAAATCAGTAGAGTGTTATCGATGCTTTCATGAATATCTACCGATTTTAGCCCCGATTCATCTAGCCGAGAGAAGCTTTTCAGCGATAAAACAATCTGATGGATGCGATCGACTCCCGCCTGCATAGAATCCATTAATTTTGACCAATCTTCTCTCAGAAACTCTAAATCGATTTCCTCTACGAAAGCTTGAATGCCTGGTGTAGAATCTGGATACGTTTGCTGATAGAGTTCGATAAGTTCCAGCACGTCTTGGAAGTATTCCCGCGCCGGAGTGAGATTACCAGCAATAAAGCTTGTCGGGTTATTAATTTCGTGGGCAACGCCTGCCACCATTCGCCCTAAACTGGACATTTTTTCAGTTTGAATCAGTTGGGCTTGAGTGTGTTGCAATTTTTTCAGGGCAAGTTTGAGTTGTTGCGCCTTTTCTCGTTCTCGTGCTTCGGATTGCCGCAGAGCTTCTTCGGCTTGTTTGCGATCGCTAATATCCCGCACGATCGCGATCAATTCATCGCTATCTTTCGCGACGAGGCGCGCTTCATAATCATAGACGTTTCCATTACGTACTAGCTGATATTCTACAGTTTGGGTCTCTCCCGACGCGATCGCTCGTGCTTGTGCTTGCAGCATCGTCTGTGCCAACTCTGGCGGTAAAACCTCTTGCACGTTTTTCCCAATCAATTCGCTGGGTGGTATTAGGGTTTCGATAGTTTTAGCAGGTTTACAGTCGAGAAAAGTGCCATCGGCATGACAACGGAAGATTAAATCGGGTATGGCGTTGAGCAGGGCACGATTAATTGTTAGGCTCTGACATAGCGCTTCTTCTGCCACCTTACGCTCGGTGATATCCGCGATCGAGCCAACCCTACGCACTGGGTTTCCCCTGCTGTCCCAAACGGCTTGTCCTCGTGACAACATCCACTTGTACGTGCCATCTTTACACCGCATCCGATACTCGGCAATATAGTGTGGGGTTTCGCGATGCAGATGAGATTGGATAGCGCCAATCATACCAGGGCGATCGTCAGGGTGGATGAGCTTCACCCATTGCTCGTAGTGCTGTAATTCGCGATCGAGATACCCTAGCATGTCTAGGCATCGGGGAGAGAGAAAAAGCTGATTAGTAATGAGATCGTGGTCCCAGATACCATCATTGCTACCCTGAAGGGCTAACTGCCAACGTTCTTCACTCTTTCTCAACTCTTTCTCGATCAGATTCTTCTCCGCAATCTCTTGAGACAGAAGTGCATTTTGCTCTTGGAGTTGCTTTGTCAAAAAACGTAAGTGCAGGTGAATTTTGACGCGACCTAAAACTTCGTCTAACTGAATTGGTTTGCTGATATAGTCTACTGCACCAAGCGCCAGTCCTTTAACCTTTTCCATTGGCTGAGAAGAATCCGCAACAGCCGTCATAAAAATGACTGGGATATCTTTCGTTTTTTCCCAAGCTTTCAGGTAACGACACGTTTCAAAGCCGTCCATTCCCGGCATGACGACATCTAATACAATCAGATCTGGGACAACTTTTTCCAGAACGGCTATGGCTGTTTTACCACTTTTGGCAGCCATTACATCAAACCCAGACTGTATCAAAAAATCAGACAGTAACTTCAGATTTGCTAGGGTATCATCCACTACCAAAATTTTAGCTTTTGGGTAGTAGCTAGTGGGGAGATCGAATTGAGATATCTGCAAATCCAACCCATTGCCTCGATCGGGTTCAACGTCCTGGTGTGACAGCATCTCTTTATTGCTTCCTAGCCGTGATTTCCGTTTTAATTATGATTTTTCTAGAAAATAGCGGTCAACTAACTTTACTACATCTTCATATTCAAAGCTGTCAGCTAATTTCAGAATTCTATCAGTAAACTTAGTATACTTATAGTCTAATTTTTGAAGTGGAACAACTTCCTGTTTTATTCCTTCAATATAACCAATTTGAGCCGCTTCATACAGAGGAGTGAGTTCCTCGAATGGGGGTAATACCATTTTTGCGATCGCTTACCGTTCGTGGTAGATTGCTGCGTCCAGACAGTTTTCAGCGTTGGTGGTATTGGAATTCTTATATATTAATAGCAAATCTAAATAATTCTTCAATATTTTTATTAGTTCTTCAGCTTTCTCAACCCTCTTGCCCGCTGAAAGCCTCTAAGAGTTCAAATCCAAATCGATATCAACAATTGATGAGGATTAGCAAGAGAACGACGCACAAGCGCTGTCTGAACGGGAAGCATTACCAATCTATCCGTGTGAAGAGCTCTTCTCTCAATTTCTTAATAGGAGCTAATCAACCTGAGTGCATAAGTAGCAGAGCTTCAGAGATATCAATTTGAAACAACGACCTAGCCAAAGCTGGTTTTTGCTTGAGCCTGCTATCCCAGGCTTGAAAAGTTTAGCTCTAGTTTGGAATAAATCTCCTATGATCCACCACATTTCCATTCCCGCCGAGAACCCTCGTCACGTTGCCGAAGTCCTCGCAGAAATCTGGAACGGTAAAGCGGCTCTCTTTCCACCGCATCCCGGTAGTTATCTCGTCTTTCCTGGTGATGAGTACGGTTCAGCCATTGAAGTTTATCCTCTGGGAACTGAACTCGTACCGGGTGATGGGGATGAACAGGTGGCATTTGTGCAGAAGGCTAGTTCTTCTCGGTTTATCGCTACCCATGCTGCCGTCTCTGTCCCAACTAGCCAGGAGCAAATCGAGGAAATTGGTCGGCGTGAAGGGTGGCGAGTCGTGCGCTGCAGCCGCGATTCGTTTTTCGATGTAATCGAGTTTTGGGTGGAAAACTGGCTGATGATAGAACTACTACCACCGGCGCTTGCTCAGCAATATATCGCGTTTACTCGACCACAAAACGTGGAGAAGTTTTTTGCACCAGCCGACTTAATGACAACCGGGTCGTAAGAGAAAGCACAATGTCCGGCTGATGACCCTTTATAAAAGAATAAAAGCATGTCGGTAGCGATCGCTTCAGCGCCCACTCTTGGAGGACTAAAGTCCTCACTACAAACAGCCCAAATTGTAGCTGCGAAGCATTTGTACCAAGATTTACAGCGACATCAGGGTACTTCTATACAAATGCTTTGCCCTATCGGGAGATTGGTAAAAAAGGGTTACGATCGCGTTTGTGAATCAGGTGGCGCTTGGCTCGTGGACTGGGGTTTCTGTAACTGTTCCAACTTAAAAAAGCGATCGCGCAATTGCTTAAACCCATCAGGATTCAAGAGCCACTGCGCTGTCAATAAAGCAGCACCTGCCGACGCTAGCACCATCAACACGCCCACAATTCCCACAATCGTCTTGACCCATTCTCCGCTCCCACTGGGCGTTGGAGCCGGTTGTTCGGTTGGCTCTGCTGTTGCAGGTTCGCTTACCTCCGATACCTGACCGATTTTCGTAAAATCAGTATCCAGATTGAACCTATACTCCTTGGTTCCCACTGGAATTTCACCCAGATTCAGTACAACTGGATATTGTGGTGAAACCGCACAGTAAGAGAGGACAACCGATATGTTATCGTGACCGTTCTTTTGGTTCGCTAGCTCAATCAACGATTTAACCGCATCTTCGACAGAAATCTTGCCGCTGAAAATCTCCTGGGGGTACTCTGCACAGAACCGCTCGATCAAGTTGTTGTCGCTCAAACCATCCGAACATAAGAGCAGCAAGCCATCTTCTTCCAAAATAAAGCGCTGTACTGTTGGATGCAGTTGTTCGGCATCCTTCGTTCCCACCGCTTGCGTGAGTGCGCCAGCATCGGGACGATGCAAGGCTTTGCGATAGAGACTGCGACCCAGCCGGACTTCCCGCGTCACCACGTCATCATCCACTGTCAACAACTGACAGTAGTGAGGGGTTAACCAGTAGGCACGGCTATCCCCAACACTCGCGATGTAGAGTTCGTGGGCGTTGCCCTGACCGTCAGGCATCTTGACAATTTGTGGGAGTTGCAGCGCTACGGTTAACGTCGTCGCCATGCGTCGCCGCGACTCTCGCGACTGCTCGTCATTGCGAGAGGCAATCAAGTTATTGGCAACCCGGATAATTGCCGCTAGCTGCTGCGAGACTAGCTCCGGCGTCATAATTTCTGGGTCTTGGGCTAACTCTGCCAGCAGCGCCCGCACTTGGAGTTTGATTGACTGCACGGCTAATTGGCTAGCCACTTCCCCCCCTTCGTGACCGCCAATGCCATCACAAATAATGGACAGATGAGGAATCACCGGGTCGCGGGGTAAAGTGAGATCGGTCGGCAAATCCGCCAGCGTGGGATAGCAGCTATCTTCGTTATGGTCGTGCTTGCGACCCGGATGGGTAGCACCCGCAATCCGTAACCGCAACGGCTGCCGAGCGGCTTGCTCGATTAACAACTGATTGAGCTGAAAGGCAATGTCTTTTAACGCAGGTTGTTCGCTTTGCAACTGCTCGGCAATATCTTGTAACCGAGCCGCCACAGATGCTGATGCCATGCGACACCAAGACGCCCAGCACTTCCCAAGCTGTTGCAGGCTTGCGGTCATGGGGCGAGTGGCGAGTGCGGAACCAGCTTGAGTCGATGTCCCCGTTGCCCCAGCCTCTGAGGAACTCGCACCACTACCCGGAGACGCCGTAACTAATTCTCGATTGGTGTCTGCAACCGGATCGACATAAAGTTCTCGCAGTCGCACCCGCCAGCCTTCAACCCGAATGTTGTCCAGAACGAGCAGACTAGAGGCTACGCCCATTTTTGCTAAGGGTGTCCACAGGTCGAGAAGCTGCCACAGCCAATAAACCTGACGTACCGCCGACGCTTTTGTCCACATCGACTGGATAGAGGGATGCAGTTCGCCACTGGCATCAATGGGTGCATTGTCTAGCAGCATGACAACCGAGTTTCCCAATCGGCATACTCCATACACCTCCGGAACGTGAAGGCGGTACGGATACAAGCGCAAGTAGGGAACAAGAGTACCACTCAGCTGCTCTGGCATCTCTGGTAGCTGCTCTGGATGCATATCCTGCCAAATTTGGGGGGCAACCACTTGGTATCTGTCTGCAACCAGTTCTCCAATTGGTATTTGCATGGCTGCTGAACCAACTGCCCAAAGATAGCGAATAATCAGCGGCTCGGAACTGCTCATAAGAAAAGAAAATAACTTAGCAACAATCGGGTTTAAGCGGATGCGGGAACACAGCGAAGGACAAGGGCGCTAAGACACTAAGGGTATCGAAAAAACTCTCTTGCGTCAGGAGTTCAGCTATTCACTCCCCCTCTCCCTTGGCCAAATGCCAGATGGCTGAGATAAATTGAAGTTACACCCTGTAAGTTTTTCAACATTCTCCCCCATTAATGCCGAATGGCACTCACAAGAAACTAAACGATAAATAAAAACATGGCTCCGTGTCCAGGGAAAAGATCGGAAGATGGCAGGGTTGTCAGTTGATACAGGTGACTGAAGCGATCGCATTAATCAGACTTTTTCGCATTACAGGTCATTGCTGGGCAAAAACGAACGAGAACAAAAGCTGGAATCACTATATCAACCCTTGGATCTACTTCATATGAACGCTTGCTATACCGGATACTGATATGCCATTGCTAAGTCCTTCGATGTTCTGGCTGGTGGCGGGGTCGATTCTTTGTTTGCTGGAACTAGTTCTGCCCACAGCGTTTGTTGCCTTCCTGATGGGACTCAGCGCCTTTGTTATGGCGCTTGTGGCGTCAATCTTACCCCAGTTCAGCCTACAAGTGGTGCTGTGGCTCGTACTATCTACAGCGTTGGTTGTTGTATCCCGTCGCTTTCTTCCGCACCCGAAAGCGTCTAAAAGTTTAGATGCGAGGGAAGCGCGAACTCTCACTGAAATTCCCGTTGGAGAGACAGGACGGGTACTTTACGAAGGAAATTCCTGGAGCGCTCGTTGCGAGGATGAGGCAGAAGCCATAGCAGCGAATCAAAAAGTTTTCGTGGTCAGACGAGAAGGCAACGTTCTAGTGGTCATGCCACAAAAATTGTTGCATTTCTAAACTCATTTCTCATGTAACGTCATCAATCTCACAGAAATCATCTGCTCATTGGCAGGGAGACGAAAGATGGAATTTTTTGGTTGGATGGTTGCTTTGATTTTGGGAGCTTCAGGAATTGCTGGCTCTGTCAAGATTGTTAATCAAGGCAACGAAGCATTAGTCGAACGATTAGGAAAATATAGCGGGAAGAAGTTAGAACCGGGGATTAACTTTCTGATTCCGGTTTTCGATCGTGTCGTTTACCAAGAAACAATTCGGGAAAAAGTTCTGGATGTTCCACCCCAGCAATGTATTACCCGCGACAACGTATCGATTACCGTTGACGCCGTGGTTTACTGGCGGATTATGGACATGGAGAAAGCTTACTACAAGGTAGAAAATCTCCGCTTAGCAATGCAGAACTTGGTGTTGACTCAGATTCGCTCGGAAATGGGTCAATTGGAACTCGATCAAACCTTTACTGCCCGTGCTGAAATTAATGAAATCCTGTTGCGGGAATTGGATATTGCTACCGAGCCGTGGGGCGTCAAAGTCACGCGGGTAGAATTGCGAGATATTATCCCGTCTAAAGCCGTTCAGGACTCGATGGAATTGCAAATGTCGGCCGAACGTCGCAAGCGGGCAGCTATTCTCACGTCTGAAGGAGAACGGGAAGCGGCGGTGAACTCGGCGAGAGGGAAAGCGGAGGCACAAGTGCTAGATGCCGAAGCGCGTCAAAAGGCGGCCATTTTGGACGCGGAGGCACAACAAAAAGCGATCGTGCTGAAAGCCCAGGCCCAACGCCAGGAGCAAGTTCTCAAAGCGCAAGCAACCGCTGAGGCACTGCAAATTGTGACTAAGGCACTTAAAGGCGATCCGAATGCGAGTGAAGCGCTCCAGTTTTTAGTCGCTCAGAATTATCTAGAGATGGGCAAGACAATTGGCAGCAGCGACAGCAGTAAGGTAATGTTCATGGACCCCCGCAGTATTCCAGCCATGATTGAAGGAATGCGATCGATTGTTGGAGATGGGACCAGTAACTCTCAGCCCTCGAATTTTGACCAGGGGAAATTTGAGCGTTAAGCAATGGCTCGAAATAAAACCTATTTAATGGAAGAACACATCAGAGCCTAGTCCACCCGTTAAGGTGTCGTTATCGAGTCCACCCCTCAAGGTGTCAGAGCCATTGCTGCCATCGAGTAAGTCGTCAGCCGTATTGCCGAATAGCAAGTCCTGACCATTGCCACCATTGATGGAGTCGTTCCCGGCATTGCCCGTGAGCGTGTCGTTGGCGAGTAAGGTGGCAACAGGGATGTTCAGTGCTGTGTTTTGAGTGGCGCTGACGGTGTCGGGATTGGCGACGGGGGAGTGTTGGTAGTAGGTTTTTGTATGCCATAAATATCATCATTATTAGTTGCTGTTCCCGCATCATTAGCCGCACTGTTGCCGCTGAAGGTAGAGGAACCCGTAAAATTGACAGTGCCAAGGGTAGTCGGCATTCCCTGGTTATTACCGTTGGTATTGGTAGTGGACTGCATAATGAAAATTGCCCCACCTAAGCCTTGACCTGAGCTAGCACCCGTGCCACCAGTAGCCGTGTTGTTGGTAAAGCTGGTGTTGTTAAGGGTTAAAGAACCACTGCGGACAAAGATGCCCCCTCCTAGTCCATCACCACCACTGCCGTCGCTGCCACCGCCGAAGCCGCCGAAGCCGCCGCTGAAAAGGCCACCGAAACCGCCGCCGCCGCCGAAGCCACCGAAGCCGCCGCCGCCCCCACTGCCGCCGCCGCCGCCGAAGCCGCCGAAGCCGCCGCTGTAAAATGCCGTGGTGTTGCTTGTAGATACGACGACGCCGCTGCTGCCACCGCCGCCGAAGCTGCCGAAGCCGCCGAAGCCGCTGCCGCCCCTGCCGCCGTAGTTACCGTTGCCGCCGTAACCGCCCTCGCTGCTTGAAGCATTGCCAAACAGTCCGCCGCCGCTGCTGCTTGAGGCATTGCCAAACATACCACCACCGCCGGTGCCGGTGCCGACGCCGCTGTTGCCGCCTTGTGCGATGTTATTAGTGAACGCGACATTGCTCAAAGAGACATTGCCATCATAGAGGAACAAACCGCCCCCTAATCCACCACCGCCGCCGCCAGAGCCGCTACTTCCCCCTTGGGCTCGTCCGTTGGTGATGGTCAAGTCAGCAATATTCACATTTCCCGACAGAATGAACAAGGGGCGCACGTCACCGCTGTCGTTGATGCCATCATTATTCGCATCGCCGCTAATACTGTGGTTATTACCCACAATATTGATATTGCTGTTCACCAAGGTTTTCATTACCCCAGTAATGCGGATATCGTTATTTAGGGCAATCGTGTCATCCCCTGCCAGTTGATTAGCTTGCACAATTGCCCAACTCAAAGTACCTGCGGTATTGCCAAGACCGTTATCAGTAATCTGGTTAACGATGAAATTAGACATTGTTTTCGTCCTTTTGTGGCAGTGAAATGAGTTAAACTGTTTTCCCTTGTAGGGGCTGGTTTTGCCGAGAGATGGTCTGTTCAACAGAGAGGTTGTCTGCTAAATCCGCCCCTACTAATAAAAGAGGACTTTGTAGTTAGAATCAGAATGGAAAAAACTGATTCAGGTTGTGAACGCTCCTTCTTCTGGTGGTTTTTCGGAATTCATTGTTGCTTCTTTTGGCTGAGCAACAATCAGATTTGCCAAACTATTGCTACGAGTTGTCCAAAAAGACAAACCATTAAACTGGATAAACAAATCTGGTGGCAAAATCGTTTGGCGTTGTTGCAACTCGACTTTGGGACGGACTTTGTGCAGTCCTTTTAGGTTGAGTCTATTGTCAAATTCTGGTTCGTCATATTGGACATTTTCAAAATCGTGCTGGAACGGCTCTTCCTCTAAAAATTGATAAATTAAGCTCAATACTTTCTCAGGATTTTGGGCTAATAAGTCGTAATCGACTAACAGTAATCGCTCACTGTCTTCGCTATAAAAAGCTTCTTTCAGCGCGTTATAAGCAAAGCCGACTAAGCGTCCCCCTTGACTTAATGCCTCGGTGCGGGTGTAGACGGTGGCGCGTTCGGTGGGATTATTAAATAACCGGGAAACATCAAAGGAGTTTTTTCTCACTAGCCGTTCGATGCTGTCCATAATCCAGGCGAGATTGCGGACGCAACAAATCACCTTGGCATCGGGAAATAGTTCTTTAATTAAGGACAATTTGCTGCACCAAAGGCGATTGGTGTCGAAGATGACAGCTTTTTCGGCTTGGGGCTGGTAGTAGGCCGAAAAAATACCCGAAATCATCGCTCTTTTTTGTTCTGGGCTGATGAATACAGAAAATTCGTTGTCTTCACTCATCGCTTCCAGCATTCGGTTCACCAAACTACCGACAGGGGTACTCATGCTGGCGTGAAAGCGGGGATTTTGCCGCAGTAAGGCAGCGAGTAAGGTAGACCCGGAACGAGGTAGTCCGGAAATAAAATGGATTTTGGGAGACATGGGTTTAGTCTTGATTATCGCTCTTCCATCAATCTTGGATAAATTGACGATTTTTCGAGGTTACAGCCCACTGTTGAGTTGATCGAGTTTGGTCGAAGCACAAAGAATTTGCGACGACGGTTCACAGCAGCACTTCTGAGCCGTCGTTGCTAACTTGTGCACGGTTCTCAATTGTGACGAAATTTGACAAAGTTTATTTTTAGTCAGACTTCGTATGAGTAGCAAGTTATCTTCTACAAACTTCATCATCTCTTTATGAAAACCGGCTTTTCCATTAACGGGTGTAGGACTTACTGAATAAATCGGCAAACAATCAATCGATTAATTAGCTATATAGAGCTGAAATAGTGATGGGATATTGTTGTTAACAATTAAAGGTAAATCTTCGTTTAGTCGTTTAGGGCGAAGCATTCGGACAAAAAATTTTAGGCCATCGCGATAATTCATCCCCCGAATGCTTCGCCCCTACAGCGGTTTCAGGAGATATGGGTAAAGCATAGTCCTGAAAAAGGGGAGGGAGTTGGATTTTTAAGGAGTGAGAGGAAGATGCTCATAATCCTTGAGGACTGCTATAGTTGAACCGAGTCGAATGTAGCTCAAATCAGTGGCTGGGATTTAATTCATCGAAACTTCATATCTTCACGAATCTGTATGAAGTAGCCATCAAGATTTATCGAGAATTGCCTTAACTCCTTGATATCAGAATTCTTACAAGTTACAAATAGTTAAAATTACTAGGCTTCTATCCAGTCAGGAGTACAGATGTCATTTCTCAAAGCTAAAACTCAGCGACTGAAGAGAAAAGGAACCCTACAGACAAGCCTGAAAAGTATAAAAGGGTTTTCGATTTCAAGGATTCAAACTGATGTTTTATCAGGAATGACCGTAGCACTGGCACTGATTCCTGAATCTCTAGCCTTTGCCGCCATTGTCGGTGTCAACCCAATGGTAGCCTTGTACACTTCATTTTGCATGGCTACCGTTATCTCTATATCGGGCGGTCGTCCGGCAATGATTTCAGCCGCTACCGGCTCTATGGCACTACTCATGACGAGCTTAGTCGCCAAACATGGAACTGAATATTTATTTGCCGCAACTGTTTTAACCGGTATTCTTCAATTTTTAATGGGGGCGTTTAAATTAGGACGATTCTTTAGTTTCATCCCCCCATCTGTCATCGCTGGATTTGTTAATGCCTTAGGTATTTTAATTTTTATCGCCCAATTACAGCAATTTAGGGGCGAACCTTGGCCGATGTACGTGATGGTGGCAGCAACATTGGTCATTGTTTATCTGTTTCCTCGCGTTACCAAGAGCATACCGTCTCCCTTAGTCGCCATTATCGTGATGACGATTGTGGCAATGGCAACAGGGCTAGATATACGACGAGTAGGAGACATCGGAACGATTACTGCTTCTCTACCCTCATTTCACATCCCGCACGTTAGCCTTTCCTTAGAAACGCTTTCCATTATTCTTCCCTATTCATTACCGTTAGCAATTGTCGGGATTCTGGAATCTCTCCTGACAGCCGCGTTAGTAGATGAGTTAACCGAGACGAAGAGTTCTAAAAATCGAGAAGTTCAAGGTCAAGGTATCGCCAATATGGTGACGGGGTTATTTGGCGGAATGGCCGGCTGTGGAATGGTCGGTCAGTCTATTATTAATGTGCGTTCTGGCGGAAGAAGCCGCTTATCAACATTTGTCGCCGGTGCCTTTCTGCTTTTCTCAATCATGCTTCTCCGGAATATTGTTATGCAAATTCCGATGGCTGCCCTGGTGGGTGTGATGATTATGGTTTCCATCGAAACATTTGACTGGAACTCGTTGAAAGAATTGCGTAAGATGCCATTGAGCGAGGCGTTTATTATGCCTTTGACCGTAGCGATTGTTATCTGGACTCACGACCTGGCTAAAGGAGTGATTGTCGGGGTAATCGCCAGCGCTCTAGTCTTTGCCTGGAAACTCGCTCAAATCAAAATCACAACATCGTTTGAGAGTGATGGAGAGAAACTCTACAAAGTATCAGGTCATCTCTTCTTTGGCTCAATGGCAAGCTTCGTAGATTTATTTCACTATGCTAAAGACCCGGAGACGATTGTCATTGATTTTACCGATGCTCATCTCTGGGATCATTCGGCTGTAACGGCGGTTTCTAAAGTAGTTCGCAAGTATCGTAAGCTCGATAAAAATGTAACCCTAGTGGGGCTGAGCGAAGAAAGTCAACTGTTTGCGCGGAAGATGGGATTGACTGAGCTTTCGGTGTAATTAGCATCGCATCAAAGTAGAGAAATTCTTAGTGACGTGCAGTACAGGGTAAGCACCTGAGTCAACAGAAGGGGCAAGACATGTCTTGTTCCTTCATGGTTTCTGCAATCCATGTTCTTACGAAATTCTCAGTGTTTTCTAATTCAATCAAAATCGTCACTAATCTCCGTCTTAGGTAGGTGAGCTATGATGAAGTAATGTAAAGACAGCTTAAAAATTAAGAGTCAAAATCCATGGTGGTATTCGGATTTGGTAAAAAGCTAACCCTGCCCACTCCCGATCAAGCGTTGCCGGGACGCTCGGAATCCATGCCAGTTCCTGCTCGTCACTATGTTAACGGGAATCCGCTACAACCTCCGTATCCTGATGGACTGGAGATGGCTATGTTCGGTTTGGGATGTTTTTGGGGCGCAGAACGCAAATTTTGGCAACAAAACGGTGTTTTCACGACAGCAGTTGGCTATGCAGCTGGAATCACGCCCAACCCAACTTATCGAGAAGTATGTACGGGCATGACGGGTCACAACGAGGTGGTTCGCGTTGTGTTTGACCCGAAAGTCATTAGTTACGAAACACTCCTGAAAGTGTTTTGGGAAAGCCATGACCCCACTCAAGGCATGCGCCAAGGTAACGATGTTGGCACGCAATATCGTTCGGGGATTTATGTTTATTCTGAGAGCCAAAGAAAGATAGCAGAAGCAGCGAGAGATGCTTATCAACAAGCTCTCAAGAGCGCAGGGTACGGGACAATTACGACAGAAATTATTGAGGCTCCTGAGTTTTACTACGCAGAAGACTATCATCAACAATATCTAGCCAAAAATCCCAACGGGTATTGCGGTCTAGGAGGTACCAATGTGTGTATGCCTGCCACGACTCAGTCCTAACGTGTCGGTTTTGTCTTTTGCGATCGCAAACTAGGTGAAGACCCTTCAACATAAGGTGGGCATTGCTGATGGTGGCGTTTGCAGCTCAATTGCCGAGAGAATCATCGGCAATGCTCACCCTATAACGGAAGTTCCCCTTTGACAAAAAGGTACAAGCTATGCAGTGAAAGAGTTGGAGACTCAACCGCTTCGGCTCCTACTGGGTACAAATTAAGGAAACTTCCAACAAATCTAACGCTTTTTGT
>DATNPC010000819.1:0-5460 GCA_036703375.1 Allocoleopsis sp. | reverse complement strand
ATCATCATCTGAATCTTCGTCATCAGACTCATCCTCATCATCATCTGAATCCTCGTCATCAGACTCATCCTCATAAGTGCCTACCATTCCTTCCTCGTTGCTATCCTCGACGTCATCATCTTCATCTTCTTCGTAGTAGTATTCGTAATCAGAATCTTCATCGCCCTCATCATCTTCTTCGTAGTAGTTTTCATCGTCCTCATACCAAATACCCGCCGTAAAGTCGAGGTCAGAAACACTAGCAATTTTCCAGCAGTCCCAGCAATATTCGGGGTTAGTCATGTAGGCATAGGGAATATAACAATAGCCTTTGTGTCCCCACGCCTCACCCCAAGAATTGCGGACAATAAACGCTTGAGATTTATCCGAATAGCCTACACACAGCATGGCGTGAGCGCCATGACTCTGACGACCTTCCTCACTGTTAGGATCGGGCATAGGCACCTTCCCATTCTTGCCTGCCTTGTCGAATGACTTGAAAAGCGCTAACCCAAAGACAAACGGATAGCCCTCAGCCAAACAGTGTTTCATGGAAAACAAATCAACTTTCACTTCCTCTGCTTCTTCGATGAGGAATTGCAGCGCCTCCTCGAAAGCATCATTATGCGGTTGTGCGTTGACCTTCGCGATATCATAAGGCCAGGTCTCTTCAGTACAAGCACCGAGTTCCTGCAACACCCGAATGCAAGCGGTGATGCTACTGCCCTCATCCTTTTGGTGATCTCCTAACAGCGCACGTCCGTTGTAATAGATAAACAGACGGCTCACATCTCCGGATGCTCCCAAAGCCCTCTTTGCCAGATACTCGTAAGCTCCTGCGATTGCATTGGCAGCGCAACTATTTACGGCTGACTGATCTTCTACCTGCGTCATGTGCGCGCGCAAGTCAACCTTGGGAGGAAGTTCAGCCGCTTGATACCGACTCGCTGCATATTTCGTGGCTTTCGGAGGTAGAGTTTGGGAACGCTGACAGCCCCCCACCTTAATCTTTTTCCCTGTGGAACGCTGAATCAAGTAGCTGGGTTTGCCTGGTTTTAACATAGAACTTTGCTTTTCAGATGACCGCCAATTTAGCACACTATCAAAAGATAGATTTTGTGTTAAGTATAATTACAAACACTGACTTGTAATGTGTTATCGTGGCTAACCCATCAGAAAGCTGGCTCCGAGTGCATCCCAATTTTGTAAAAATACTGGAAGGGGAGAGAAGGGGCAAGCAAGTTACTAGCGAGATGAATCTAGCAGTAGCATTCAACTACATTCCAAAGTTCGCATCGCTTGGTCCGTCGTGAGAAAAATATGGTCTTTCCCCAACTCATCGATAAACCCAACCTTTGCCAATCCATCCATGACTGGTCCTTTGACTTCAGACAGATAGAAATCAACTCCTCTTGTCTTTAAGTCAACAATTAAACTCTTAAGCGTTTCCAACGCACTGCCATCAATCGAATTAACGGCGCTACACACTAATAAGAAATGTTTCACTTCTGGGCGATCGCTGACTGCTTTGAGCAGGTAATCCTCCAGATATTTCGTGTTGACAAAGTCAAGGCTAGCATCAACTCGAATTGCTAATACATGAGGACAAGTCTTAACCTTGTGGCGCAGGACATTCCGGAAATGCTCAGTTTCTCCCACCCGCCCTATAACGGCAATATGAGGTTTGCTCGTGCGCCAGAGATGCAATAGGATGGACGCGGCAGCTCCGATCAAAATGCCTTTCTCCACACTGGTTGCTAATACTGCAACAAAAGCAGTCATCCAAGCGATCGCATCTGCTCGGTTATACACCCACAAGCGTTTCAGCGTCCCAAAGTCTAAGAGATTGCTCACTGCCATCACAATAATTGCTGCCAGACTGGCTTGGGGAAGGAAGTAGAACAGTGGCGTGAGAAACATGACGGTAAGTGCAATGATGAATGCCGTCATCATTGACGCTAAAGGGGTATTGGCATTCGCAGAAAAGTTTACGCTCGATCGACTTAGCCCTCCAGTAACCGGATATCCTCCAGTAAAAGCAGCGCTAAGATTTGCCGCACCCAAAGCAATAAATTCCTGATTCGCATCCACTTTTTGTCGTCGTTTACTAGCCAAAAACTTACCCACCGAATAGGCTTCCATGAACCCCACAAAGCTAATAGCAAAGGCAGCAGGGAGTAAGGCAGACATGGCAGTTCCATCCAGAATAGGAACCGTGAAAGCAGGCAAACCCTTGGGAATATCGCCCACAACTTTCACGCCAGCAACTCGATCCAAATGCAAGAGCCAGACTAACAGCGAACTCCCAATTACAAGGAGGAGCGGTGCACTTTTCGTCACGGGGATAATGGCTAACTCCTGAAATCCTCGTTTCTTGAGTTGTTTGCCCAAAACCTTGGGAAAGTAAACCAATACCAAAATGCTGACCATACCCAATGTCAGCGTCACCCAGTTGATTGCCCCCAATCCTTGTGCAAGATAAGAGAGTAACTGGAGGAAAGATTCTGTCTGAGGAATTTTCAGTCCTAGTAGATGTTTAACCTGACTAAAACCAATAACAATTGCCGCCGCACTGATAAAGCCAGAAATCACCGCTTGACTGAGAAAATTCACCAGAAATCCCAAGCGAAAGATACCCATAAGGATATCGATCGCACCAATCATCAATGCCAGCAACAATGCCAATCCCAGATATTGAGAGGTATTTTCCGCTGCAATAGGAGCCACTGCCGCAGCAACCATGAGCGAATCCAATGCCACGGGAGCAACTGAGATTAGACGGCTGCTGCCGAGAAACGCATAAACAACTGGTGGTGTAATACTCGCATATAGCCCAACTTCAGGAGGTAAACCAGCCAATAAAGCATAAGCCATCGCTTGGGGAATCAGCACAGTGCCAACCACAATTCCAGCCGTTAAATCCCCAGCCAGATACTCTCCTCGATAGTGCAAACCCCAATCCAGAATCGGAAAAAAGCGGCTCCAGCGATCCAACCCAATTGATTTTTGCGATCGCATAACCTGCGTTTTGTTATCCAACATTTCAGTCACCCAAACTAATAATGATTGGCAATAAACCAGACAAACAAAACCACTCATACCCAACCCAAACCTTCCTCCAAAACCTCCGCGCTCTCTGCGTTCAAAAAACACTCTTTAACCCCTCCCAGCCAACTATCCCTTCGACGCAGTCGAGTACCATCGATAAGTCAGCGAACCGACAATCAACGCAACCACAAACAAAACAGGATTCCAGACACCCAACACCAACGCCGTAATACCCGGCCCAGGGCAGTATCCAGCAATTCCCCAACCCACCCCGAAAATGGCAGCCCCAATCACCAGAAGTTTGTCAATATCCTTCTTCATCGGCAAATAAAACTGATTAGCAAAGACAGGGTAAGGACGACGCAGCACAAACCGAAAAGCAATAACTGTCACCGTAACCGCCCCACCCAGCACAAACAATAATGTTGGGTCCCACACACCACTGACATCCAAAAAGCCCAGCACGCGATCGCGATCGATCATCTGCGACAGCCCCAGTCCCAGACCAAACAGCAATCCTGCCAATAACGCCAAAAAATTCTCTTTCATTACTCACACCTCCCAGTGCAGTACGTGACGCACGACAAAAACCGTGAGGATAGCAGTAATTAGAAACGTGAGGACTGCAACCAACGAGCGCAGTGACAAGCGGCCTAGCCCGCACACGCCATGTCCGCTGGTGCAACCGCTTCCCATCCGAGTGCCGAAACCAACGAGAAACCCGCCAACAATCATCGCCCAAGGAGCGAATGTCGAGGTTGGAGTTGGCTGGGATGCCAGCCCGTACTCGTAGAGAACCCCACCTAGTAACATGCCCAGGATAAACATCCAGCGCCAGACTGCGTCTTTCGTAAAGGTAATGGCACCATTGACCATACCGCTGATACCCGCAATCCGACCATTGAATGCCAGCAGGAGGGTAGCGCTGAGTCCAATGAGTACGCCACCCATGAGAGCAGTTAGCCAGTGAAACTCTGTCATAATCTGGTACTCAAACCTCCGCCATCGCAGGCACATCACCACATCTTTGATTAGCTGGCACCGCTTCGGAAATTTTCTGGGGATTGGGAAGGTTCAAGTGATTCATGTGTTCGATAAAACTCGCCCGATCTTTCCCCAAAAACCGAGGGTTGTATTGCTTTTCTTCACCAATCGTAGAAACCGTATGCCCCCGATAGTCGTGACCCGGATACACGAGCGTTTCATCCGGCAGGGTAAATAACTTTTGCGTAACGTGGTCGTACATTAAACCGGGATTACCGCTTTGGAAATCAGTCCGCCCGCAACCCCTAATAAAAAGAGAGTCTCCGGTTAGCACTCGGTCTTGATTCACCAGGTACGCCATGTGGCTGTCGGTGTGGCCCAAAGTTGCGATCGCTTTAATTGCAATATCGCCTACATTTAACACTTCCCCATCTTGAATAAAGCGGTTGGCACAAGCCGCTTGAGCATGTTCTGGCACGACTCCCTCACAACCGGTCAGTTCCCGCAGCTTACCCGTTCCCGTAATATGGTCGGCGTGAATGTGAGTTTCCAAGCTATAGCGCAGGGTTAGTCCCAATTCTTGAATTAACTTCAAGTCGCGCTCAACCTGCTCGATCACTGGATCGACCAAAACGGCTTCTTGGGTCTTTTCGTCTGCAATTAAATAGGTGTAAGTGCTGGTTTCAGGGTCGTACAATTGGCGAAACAGCATAGTGATAGCTCCCGATCAAAACGTTTCAGTATGGAAACTGGCTGATACTAATTTCCTCAATACCTGCTACAGATACTTTTCTAGCGCCCCCAACCCCCGATGTTTTGGGAGGTCGCCATGTAGCGTCTGAACAGGAAACAGCTATTGATTATTTATATAGCTATATAGTAATGTAAGGAATACAGCTTGACAAGAACCGCAAAAATTTTTGCAACGGAGTTCAAGAGATAGATTCAACCGACCAGAGTCTTGCTTGTCAGTCGCGATTGCTCAAACCTTCTCACACCAAAAACGAGATATGGTAACGTCCGCATCACAACAGTCCCAGATTCCAGCTTTATCCGCATCTTCCACACTTGGTAAGACACTTCACTACCAAATTGCGATCGTTGGAGGTGGAGCAGCTGGAGTGATGACAGCCTCTCTACTGTTGAAGAAAAACAGCGCCTTAGACATTGCCATCATCGAGCCATCGAATAAACACTACTACCAACCGGGTTGGACGCTGACAGGAGGTGGGGTCTTTCGGAGTCAGGATACAGTAAGGAATGAACGAGAGGTTATTCCCCAAGGTGCAACTTGGATCGAAGATCGAGTTGTGAAATTAGGGCGTGTCATCAATTGAGCCAGATAACGACAGCAGCAAGATAAATTGCCCCTAAAAAATTCTTTGCCCGTTTATCGTAGCGTGTCGCAATCGCCCGATATTGCTTGAGTTTGGCAAAGAAGTTCTCAAT
>DATNPC010000818.1:0-8099 GCA_036703375.1 Allocoleopsis sp. | reverse complement strand
TCCCCATCTCCCCGTCACCCAGTCACCCAGTCTCCCTATCTCCCCGTCACCCAGTCACCCAGTCTCCCTATCTCCCCGTCACCCAGTCTCCCCGTCAGCATCAACCAGTCAATTAAATGCTGAACAGCTTAGCTCCTATACCCCTATTTCTTCCAAGGGAACTTCGTACCCATCTCCGTTAGCGCCGAGAGGACGAGATAGAGGATGAGTACACCAACACCAACCAAAAACAGAACGAAGTCGTTGTCCATGCTTATACAGCCGTAATCGTTAGCCCTGACTCATAATCGCAAACTATAGCGCGCGATCGCCTATCGGAAACTGTTTCGACAAAATGCCCTTATAATCTAAGCCCTCCCAGCTATTCCAGCTCTTCGGTAACTACCCAAAGAGGGAAATTCAGGTTTGAACTGTAAAAAAAACTAAAACTCTGCTCGAAATGGTGAGGTTTGGTAGGAAGATAGTCGATCGACTCGATTAATCCGACAACCGCCGCGATCGCAAATTGCTCTTAGGATACTGACGATGACAACTCAACAAGACTTAACTTGGAAAACCGTCCTGGCAGAGAAAATCCCTCCTCACCTGGCCGAGGAGATTGATACGTTTGAAACCCAAATGACCTTACGCAAACAAGGAAAGCTGGACGAGAAAGTGTTTGCTGAGTTACGTCTGCGTCGGGGTGCCTACGGTCAACGCTACGATAACGGCTTCCGCTACGATGGCGAAAAATCTCAGGAAATTTCGTTCCCCCATCGAGACTTGACGAAAGGCCCAGAAACTAAATGGGAAGCGCCGGGGATGCAGCGGATCAAAGTTCCCTACGGTGGCATGACGGCCGAACAGATGGACGTGCTGGCAGATGTGGCCGAGGAGTATTCCGATTGCATTCTGCACGTCACCACTCGTCAAGATTTTCAACTTCACTTTATTTCCATCGAAGATACCCCCGATCTACACCGCCGATTGGCCGCTGTTGGGATTACGACTCGCGAAGCCTGTGGGAACTCCGTGCGGAACGTGACGGCTTGTCCTCTGGCTGGCGTTTGCCACGATGAAGCGTTTGATGTCAGTGGCTATGCCGATGCCATGACTCGTTACTTCCTGGGACACCGGGACGTGCAGGACTTCGGACGCAAGTTCAAGATTGCCTTCTCCGGCTGCGAGGAACACCCTTGCGGTTTGACCTACATGCACGACATGGGCTTGATTGCCACAACCCGGACAGTGGATGGGGTCGAGCAAAAGGGGTTTGAAATGTATGTGGGTGGGGGTTTAGGTGCGGTTCCCCATCTCGCTAAATTGTTGGATGAGTTTGTGCCGATTGAAGAGTTGCTGCCCATGTCGCAAGCAGTAGCGCGGGTGTATGCTCGGTTGGGTGAGAAGAAGAACCGTAATAAGGCACGAATTAAGTTCCTGGTTGCTAAATTGGGGATTGAGGAGTTTCGTCGCTTAGTCAAAGAAGAGCGGGCAGCTTTAGAACATGACCCGAAGTGGACGGAGTTTCTGCAAAGCCTGTCGAAGTTTGAAGAGTCGGGCCTGCCTGAACCGGTATCTACGGGACAAGCGATCGACTTGGGCGAGGATGCAGACACCTTTGCTCAGTGGAAATCCACCAATCTTTACCCGCAACGGCAACCGGGATTTTTCTGTGTTGCGATCGCACTTCCGTTAGGGGACTTAACGTCCCAACAAATGCGCGGTTTAGCCGACATCACTCGCCGCTTTACTCGCGATACCGTCCGGACAACTGTCGAGCAAAATATTCTGTTGCGCTGGATTCACGAAGCGGATTTACCGGCACTGTATCTGGCACTGAAGGACTACAACCTACATGCAGGGGGGGCGCACTCGATCGTCGATATTACGGCTTGCCCCGGTACGGATACCTGTAAGCTCGGTATTTCTAGCTCTCGCGGCTTGGCTGGGGAATTACGCGATCGTTTAGCAGTAAAAGGTTGGCAATACGATGCCGCCGTCAAAGATATTCGGATTAAGGTGAGTGGCTGTTTTAACTCCTGCGGTCAACAGATGGTGGCAGAGATTGGCTTCTACGGATCGAGCCGTCTAGTCGATCGCCATCGCGTACCCCACTTCCATCTCATCTTAGGGGGTGAATGGGATAAGAACGCCATTCAATACGGACAATCCTTAGGCGTAATTCCCTCCAAGCGGATTCCAGAGGTGGTGGAATTCTTAGTCGAGAAGTATCTGCAAGAACGCCAAAATGGAGAGAATTTCCCTCAGTTTGTTAACCGTGTTGGGAAAAAGGAAATTAAAGACCAAATTCAGCACTTTACCAAAGTGCCTACCTATGGCGTTGATAAGTCTTTTTACGTGGATTGGGGCGATGCCCGCGAGTACACGATTGGAGACATTGGCGTTGGCGAATGTGCTGGGGAAGTCATTTCGCTGACGGACTTTGGCGTAGCAGCGGCAGAGAGTATTTACTTCGATGCCACCTTATTGCTGGAAGGGGATTCCCACAATGGTAACGTTCAGCAAGCAGCAGATAAGGCGCTAGAAGCAATGCTGAGCGCAGCGCAAGCGTTGCTCAAGGTGCAAAATGTGGACATTTCCAGCAATCCAGATGCGATCGTCAGCGAGTTCCGCCAATACTTCTACGACACCGAACTATTCTTTGACCCCTTTGTCAAGGGTAAGTTTGCTAGCTATCTGTTCAATGCCTACGAACAGCGCAATGAGGCGATGAATTTGGATCGAACTCGGCAGTTAATTGAGGAGGCTCGGTTGTTTATTGAAGCGGCTCACGAGTGCAATACTCGGATGGTTCAGGCTGGGATTACCAGTCCTGGTAGCTTCAAAAAGTGGCTGATGGATCGGCAATTGCAGTTGTCGGGATCGTAATTGCGATCGAGTGCTTGGACGTGTTGCGGGACAAAGTTACTAAAGGCAACTCTCTCCTAGCCTCCCTTTTTAAAGCTAGGTGTACCTAAAGTCTTTGAAAGCCCCCTAAATCCCCCAATTCTGGGGGACTTTGAAGATAGTGTTCCCCCCAAAATTGGGGGGCTAGGGGGGCTGAATGCAGCATTTGTGAGTTCTATGAGAAATTGAAGGAAAAAGGATATGGATTTGAACCGTTTTTGTATTAAATTCTTAGCTCGTCCGGAAACGAATATTGACGATGTCGCGTTTATTGAAATCTTTCACGAATGGATTCGCTTGCGGAAACTGAAAGGGACATTAATTGATGTGGCAGACTATCGGCATGTGCCAAATGGCCCTGGCATTATGCTGATTACTCATGAAGTGAATTACGCCATGGATCGGGCTGATGGACAGTTCGGGTTGTATGCTCAGCGTAAATTGGGTGAAGGTGAAACTCATTCACAGCGCATTCTGGATTTAGCTAGGGCAACGGCAGCGTTTGGGGCGTTGTTGGAATCGGATAGCCGAGTCACAGGTAAACTGAGCTTGGAAGGGGGACAATTTCTCTACATGGCGAACGATCGCTTACACGCTCCCAATACAGAAGAGACGTTTGCCGCTCTCAAACCCGATCTAGAAGCCGCCGCCGCTCAATTGTACCCCGGTCAAACTGTATCCATCACTCGCATAGAAAACGATCCGCGCGATCGCTTAACGGCTGTTGTCAAGGTAGAAAATTCGATGGATATGGCTAGCTTAGCTCAAGCGGCTTAGGTGACAAGCGAGTAGACTGCTAAAAGCGATCGCGATTGAATGGAAAAGAGCGATCGCTTTTATCGCAATTTTCAGTCGCGTAGCAGAATCACCCTTCTGCCTTTTGGCAGACTATCTCCACTCGCCTTGTAGCGTAAAAGCTGCCCAATAATAGGGGGCTTGCCATGGTTGCTGCTGCCACAGTTCTAACTGTGCCGCTCTCAACGCTGCGACTGGTCTTAACCCACCTTGCAGCATTTTTTGGTAAAATTTCCCCATCAACGCCGCTGTCGCGCGATCGCTCACACTCCACAAGCTCACCACGACTCGCGGACTACCAGCATACATAAAGCCTCTTGTCAAGCCCACCAGTCCTTCTCCCCTGACTTCCTCACCCAGTCCGGTTTCACAGGCGCTGAGGACAACTAATTCGGCGGGTAGGTTGAGGTTGAAGATATCGTGCAGTCGCAAAAAACCATTTTCCGGCATACCCTTTTCATCCACCAGCGACAGCACAACCCCGGATAATTCCGGCTGGGTACTATTGAGGATGCCATGAGTGGCAAAGTGAACGATGCGATAGTTTTGGAGTTGGGGGCTGGTTGCGATCGCGCGATTAGCCGCAAAGTCAAATGCCTGCATTCGCTCTGTTGTAGGGACTAGCGCCAAAATTTGCTCGGCTTCCTGGCGGGTGAAGGGTAAGCGATTAAATGTAATGTTAGCCGTTATCGCCGATCGCTCCAAGGCTCGGCTGTTGAGATTACTCTTGTCTAATGGCGTACCAGAAACCTGCTCTGAACTTGACTTAATACGTGGATCGTTCTGGCTAAAGACGGGATCGGCAAGAACGGCAATTGCCTTCGGAGCGATTTGGCGATCGCTCGTTTCCTTTCGCAATACACCTAGTGTAGAAGCTGAGGGCACGTTGACGATTTCGTGGTTGACCAATAGAGGTACTAAATTCTGCTTCGATCCCCTCTTATTAGAAGCTTCCGAACCCAAAACTATCCAGCTACCTCTTGTGGGGTGGGCATCTTGCCCGCCCAAGCCAAGTGGCAGGCGAGACGCCTGCCCCACAAGATTAGAGAATTTATTCTTTGGAAATCCATTAAAAGGGGCAGGCAGTGCAGCAAACGGTAAATACTGCAACGCACCATCAGCGACAACGAGCAAGCGCTTATTTCCCAATTGTGCAGCCACAGGTGCGATGAGCATCTGGCTCAACTTGATAGCTGTTTCGTTGTTACCGATAGGCGAACCTGGGCGCGCTTGAGCATCAAGACTTCCTCGCGTTCCCAGATGGTAGTCTGGGTTATTCAGCAGTTGATAGAAGTCCTTGGCGGCAGTTTCAATTTCCTCACGTTTCGGTAATTCGTAGCTGGTGATGCTAGTTTTCGTGACTGCCCAGAGATAGCTGCGTTCTTCTCCTAACGAGTATTCCAACAGCATCGTGTCATCATCGAGTACTTGCTGCTGAATTTCTGCAAGTGTCAGCGGCTGTGGTTGAGTCAGTGCGGCATAGCGCGGACTAGTGCGGCGGATTTGTGCTTGGACTTGCCGATATTCTTCTAGAAGTTCCGCCGTCTCTTTTTCTAGCGATTCTACCTGTTTGTCAGTCCATTGTCCGTTGAATAGCTCGATCCGGCGTTTTTCTACAGCATCGAGTTTTTGCTGCAAGGTGCGCTCTTGTTCCAGCAACTTTGGATCGACTCCTTGCCGAATATTAGCGTTAGCTTCTGTTAGGAGTTCCAAAAGGCTCCGGGCGCGAGCGCGTTCCGAGGCGTGCAGTGCTAGAGCATCGTACCCTTGAGATGGGTCTTTTTTGTGCAGTTGCATCAGCACGTCGATGTAGAACTGGTAGTAATTCTGCACGGAGGCAAAGTAGGAAGTACGCAGTTCTTGACTGGTGACTCGGGTGCGGATGTCCTCAACAATATTGATAGCAGCTTCGATTTGGGTACGGGCTTCGTTGAGATTGCCCTTATCGCGTTGTGTAATCGCAACCTGATAGAGTGTTTTCGCTTCCTCAGCGCGATTGCCCAACATTTGCCACAGTACTAGAGCGCGATCGTAGGTTGAGAGTGCTTGTTCATACTGCTTTAATGAACTGTAGACCTTGCCTAGGTTATATAGGGCACCGGCTTCGCCTTGGCGACTCTCCACCTTATGGTATCCAATCACTGCCTTGTTAAGGGTTTCCAGTGCTTTGGGATAATCTCCAGCTACCAGATATACTCTGCCGCTCATAACAAAAGACACGGCTTCCCAAAAGAGGTTATTCTGTTGGCGCGACAGCGAAAGTACTTGGTTGGCAGCATCAAGCGCCTTGGGATAATCCTTTAATGATTCGTAGACTCTAACAATAGAGACGAGGATGGCGACTTGCCCCGAAAAATCGTTACTTTGTCTTGCCAGAGCCAGCGCTTGCTTTTGGTAGTTTAGGGACTTCTGATAATCTTTCGTTGCTTGGTAGACACCGCCAATGTTGTTAAAGGTTTGAGCTTGCTGGGTGCGATTACCGATGCTTTTAAATAGCTCTAGCGCTTGGTTGTGTTTATCGATACTGAGCTGATAATCCCCCAATGAACTGTAGACTTGAGCGATGCTGTTTAGCGTAACGCCTTGGTGATAGCGATCGTTCAACCGACGCTGGATATCAAGGGCTTGGTTATATAAATCCAGTGCCTGCTGCGGCTTACCCATGGAATTATAAATATCAGCGATGTCACAGAGGGTAAAAGCTTCTCTTTCAGGATTGGACATGGTACGCCACAGCACGAGCGCTTGATTCAAAACGTCGAGGGCTTTCTGCTTTTCCCCTAATTGGTCGTAGACAGAGCTTATTTGGTTGAGAACATGTGCTTCCCCCAATCGGCTTCCTGCCTTTTGGAAAAGCGATCGCGCTTGGTTATAAAAGTCCAGTGCTTTGGCAGGTTCGCTCAATCCCATTGATGCGTAGATGCCAGCGATACCCATGACAATCTCAGCTTGCTGACTAAGGTTGAAGGTTAAAGCTGTTCCAGATAGATTTCCTTGTGCGGTTTGTTGGAGTTTCAGCGCTTGATTATAAAAATCCAGTGCCTTCTGATCCTGACTCAACGAGGAGTAGAGCAAGCCAATTTTGCTAAGAATATCTGCTTGCCCAGCCAAATCCTTCCTTTCTCGCTGGAGTTCCAGTACTTGATCGTAAGTGGCAACCGCCTTTTGCGGTTCACCCAAGTTAGTGTAGATCAAACCGATCGAATAGAGTGTCCGGGCTTGTGCAGCGGTATCCTTCTGAATACGTTGGATTTCCAGCGCTTGATGGTAGAAGTCTAGTGCTTTTTGAGTTTGGCCTGACTGAAAGTAGACACGACCGATTTGGCTCAACGTAGTAGCTTCATAAAAAGGCTGTTTTTCAGATCGAGACACCGACAGGGCTTGGTTGTAATATTCCAGCGCTTTTCGCATTTCCCCCAAGTCGAAGTAAGCATTACCCAGGGAATTGAGCAGGGCAGTTTCCCCAACGCTGGTAGCCACAAGTGCTTGCTGGTATGTGTCGAGCAATTTTTGTTTGTCGTTCGAGTTGGAAGCAGCACTCTCAGTAGAGAGACGAGCGATCGCGTCCTGAAGGCGGTTTTTCATTTCGCGCCTGATGGCTAATCCTCGCTCAAAATAGTCCAATGCCTTCTGAGGAGTACTCTGGATATAGTAGATCGTGCCGATGCCGAGAAGAGTTGAGGCTTCCCAACCACGAGCTTCATAAAGAGGAGCTTCGTTAACTGCCAATTGCTGCCAGATTTTGAGTGCTTCTTCGTCTTTGGCAAGTGCCTGTTGCCGAGATTCTGCTGTTCCCTGCTCTAGCAGTTGCTTTGCTTGCTCTAACAGTTGCTGTGCGCGTGCAAAAGATTGTTCCTTATCCGTAGTCGTTGCATTTGGCGAGGAAGTCGCTGGCTGTTGGGCAAGGCTGGGTGATTCCCCTAAACCGTTGAATCTCTCGAAGCGTTCATCCGCCAGGGGTTGAAACCCCTGTCTCATAGCTGAAGTCCTCTCAAGAGGACTAAGAATCAGGAGATGAGTTGTCTTTAGACGACTTGAGCTATCAGGCAGGGACTTAAGTCCCTGACGGGCTGCGGGAAAATCGATCGGCTCTGCCTTAAAAAGGGGGGAGAATCTTGTAGGCGTTGCCGCTACCGACTCTGGCAACAACAAAACGCCGATCGCAAAAGCCAACGTGCGACTATAACCCCTCTGCTTCGCCACTCAACACCTCTACTCTTGCCAACACCAATTTTTGCTTGCTAGCCGTAGTAATTATCTCCCTGACACTTGCTGCTTATGCAAAGAGAAAATTAGAGCGATCGCGAGACTTCAGGTTAAAGAGTACAATCGTGCCGAGATATTAGGTTGTTTGGGTTAGGAGAAATTTGTGGATTTGAGATGGCTGGAGTGGGGCAAGCAACTACAAGCGATCGCAC
>DATNPC010000817.1:0-4415 GCA_036703375.1 Allocoleopsis sp. | reverse complement strand
TGGATAATTTTACCGCCGTTAGTGCTTTATTTAGCTCGCCGTCATATGTTGGGTTATCGAAAGCCGAGATAGCAGTTTTATTCTTCTATGCTCAGCTCTTTTATCGTCGAAGTTACTAAGATTTCATGCTAATTTCATTTTGCTATGAAATCATGCATGTATAAGGAAGCTTGGCACTGGTAGAAACTTCCTCGTTTCACTAATTATGAGCTTTGATTACGACCTTTTTGTGATTGGTGCAGGTCCTGGAGGCGTTGCTGCTGCCAGACGAGCTGCTAACTATGGGGTTCATGTAGCAGTTGCAGAACGAGATCGGGTGGGCGGCACCTGTGTTATTCATGGCTGTATTCCCGAAAAACTGTTAGCCTATGCTGCTAGTTTCTCCCACGTTTTTGAAGATGCTGATGAATATGGCTGGGGCCAAGTTAGCGATCGCGTTGATTGGCATCAATTTATGGCAGCCAAAGATCGTGCGATCGCTCGTCTGAGCCTGCTGCATATTCAGCACCTTCAAGAAGCAGGGGTTGAACTGATGAAAGGACATAGCAAATTCTTAGATGATCATACTTTGGATGTTGGGGGACGCCGCATTACATCTGACAAAATTTTGATTGCGGTGGGTGGGGAAGCCGTAAAGCCAAACATACCAGGGATTGAATATGCCATCACATCGCGCGAAATGTTTGAACTCAAGCAGCAACCGGAGCATATTCTAATAATCGGCAGCGACCAGATTGCAATGAAGTTTGCCGGGAGCATGAACGGTCTGATCTCAAAAGTCACTCTCGTGGTGCCTGAAGAGTGTGTTTTACCCAGTTGTGATGAAGACCTGCGGACTACCGTTCAAGAAGGCTTGATGAAGCATGGAGTTCAGGTTCTTTGCAATACCAGCGTCAAAAAAATTGAACAAGTACAAGATGGTTTAAGTGTGAGTTTGTCAGGAAACAGCCAAGACACTTTAACAGTAAACACCGTCCTTTGTGTCACAGGTCGTGTCCCAAATTTGAGTAGCCTTGGTCTGGAAAATGCAGGGGTAGAAGTTAAGCAAGGGGCGATTTCTGTAGATGAATACAGCCGCACCACCCAAGCGCATATTTTTGCCGTTGGAGATTGTACCCCCCGACCTCATTGGACTCCGGTTGCCATTGCTACAGGTCGTGCCTTTGCTGATACCGTGTTTGGCAATAAACCCAGAACTGTAAGTTATGAATTTATTCCTAAAGCTGTTTCTTCCCAACCTGAAGCCGCTACTGTCGGTTTAACTGAAGCTCAAGCACGGGAAAAATTGGGTGAAGCTGTACGCTGTTATTGTTCGAGGTTCCAACCCCTTTTCGACAGTATCGCTGAACCAGAACAGAAAACTCTGATTAAGTTAGTGGTTGATGGCAACTCAGACCGGGTGCTGGGCGCTCATATGGTGGGTGAATATGCTGCTGAGATTATTCAGTGTCTTGGGTTGGCAATCAAAAAGGGTGTAACAAAAGAAGACTTTAATGCAATGATTGGCATTCATCCAACGGCGGCAGAAGAGTTTTTTACCCTATGAACGTTGAGATTGGGTGTAATTATAAACTACAGAATTCGGACGATCTAAATGATCAACAATGGCTTTTTGAGAAAATGGTTTCTAGTATTATTTCACAAGTTTAGTGAAGTAAGTAGTGCCAAAAAACACTCTTTAAATTCAGCCAAGCCTGTAGATCTAAAAAACTCAAAACAATTTAAGTGGCAGGCAACAGTTATTGGATCATCTACTCTAGCCTTGCTGATTCTTCTTTGGTTAGGCTTTGGGGAACAAAAAGCTTCCCGCTTTAAAGATGCTGACTATATTCCGCTTTTAGTGATGACAGACGGGAACCCTTACATTCGAGCATTGATGCGAACTATTTCTGCAAGCGAAGCTAAAGATTCTGACCCTTATACTCTTCTCTATGGTGGTAAGCATTTCTCTGATTTCAGCCGTCATCCTAATCAATGCATAACAATTGTTTCTGGTCCTCATCAAGGGGAGTGTACTACAGCAGCAGGTCGCTATCAAATTCTTACCTCTACCTGGTTGGAAAAAGTTAAGCAGTACCACCTCAAACACTCTAAGACTTTAACTGGAACTTCTTACAGTTTTGAGCCACAGTTACAAGATGAGGTGGTATATGCTTGGCTTAAAGACCATCATGCTTGGGGAGCCGATATTGCAGCTCTTCTTGAGCAGGGTAAATTGGATCGGGTTTTACAGCTTTTGTCTGGTACTTGGACAAGCCTTGGATACGGCACGGAAAATAATTCAATCACGCCCTTGCTCTCAAAGGTTTATCAAAAAGTGTTATCTGAGGAATTGGCTCAAGCTAATACGTCCTCTCGCTATTAGTCATAGCTAAATACTCTTTAGCTATCAAAAAATATATATGGAGCTAAATATGCGCTCAAAATCAGTTTTAGGAATAGTTTTGTTTTTACTAACACTCTGGTTGGTTCTCGTAACGCCTAAGCTGACATTGAGTCAAAATCCGCCAGTCGCTCAGCAAATGCAGCACAGCCCCACTACCCAGCCTGCTGTCCAACCACAGCCTGCGATGAACTCGAATATGCCGGGTATGAACATGACCCAGACTAAAAGTTTCGCTTGGCTCGATAATGTTTTGCTCGTCTGGTTCGGATTGACAGCGCTTTCCGTGGTCTATGTCGCGTGGGATGCCTTGACCAATAATCCCGAACTGACTGTGATGAAGTGGGGTTGGCTGCTAGTGACACTTTACACAGGACCGATTGGCGCTGCGCTCTACATCCTGTCGTGTAAGGAACCAGCACCAGGTCAGCACGAGGAGTTTGTCAAGCCATTGTGGAAGCAGACGTTGGGATCGACCATTCATTGTATGGCAGGCGATGCAACGGGCATCATCGTTGCGGCGGCAATCACCATGAGCCTTGGACTGCCAATGTGGCTCGACGTGATTTCCGAGTACGTTTTTGGCTTCGCCTTTGGGCTGCTTATTTTCCAGGCACTGTTTATGAAGGATATGCTTGGCGGCTCGTATGTTACGGCTGTCCGGCGTTCATTTATGCCTGAGTGGCTTTCGATGAACGCTGTAATGGCTGGGATGATCCCGGTGATGGTAATCCTGATGAGCCGTGACATGACGGCGATGGAAGCAACCTCAATTCGCTTTTGGGGCGTGATGTCGCTGGCGACACTGGTGGGCTTGGTCGTCGCCTTCCCAGTCAATATGTGGCTAGTCTGGGCTGGTCTTAAGCATGGCATGGGTACTGTCCGCGCTTTGGGTAAGGGCGGACACAATTTGGCACTCGAAGCCGAACGGATTGCGGCGACTTCTGGCGAGGTGCCTGCCCCAAACGCTTCTACCTATAAAGCCACCCAAGAGGCGGCATCTAGTTCTGACCTGTCAGGTATGAAAGGAATGTGAGCATGAAAACCCACAAGGATATAGATAATGCCCCAGGCACTAACTCGCACGAGGGCATGGATATGAAGCCTAAAGCGACACGCCCTCAACTTCTGGCGGTTACGCTGCTGACATTGCTGGCACTAGCGGGTGGTGTCCTGATTGCATCACTCTACGGCGACTTCACCATGAGCGCTAGGAATAGCCAGCAGGGGTCAATGCCTGGGATGAATATGGGCAATGAGTCAGCGCCTGGGATGAATATGGGCAACGAGTCAATGCCTGGAATGAATATGGGCGGCACTAAAGCCCCTGCTCCGGTTTCATCGCTGCCGTCTGCGCCGATGAGTAGCGTTAGTCAGATAAACGGCTTGGTCATGCCGCCCGGTATGATCATGACCTCGGATATGAACATGGAGCAGATGGAAGACATGGCGGCGGTGGATCTCACGAAGATCGCATACACGGCTCCAGCCGAGGCGCAGGGCGATCAAATCCTGAAACCTAAGATAGAAAACGGTGTGAAGGTTTTTAACCTTGATGTCTCCCTGATCAAGTGGAATATTCTGCCGGATGTCCAGGTAGCTGGTTATGCCTTCAACCGTCAAATTCCTGGACCGCGTATTCGGATTACTGAGGGCGATCGCCTGCGAATTGTGGTCAAGAACGATTTACCTGAGCCTACTACCGTCCACTGGCACGGACTAATTTTGCCCAACAACATGGATGGTCCAGCCGATGTGACCCAAAAACCAATTGAACCGGGCGCAAGCTATACCTACGAGTTTACAGCGCAGCAGCGGGGTACATACTTTTATCACTCACACAAAGATGTCGATCGCCAGCAAACTCTGGGAATGTACGGTGCGTTGATCATTGACCCGAAGAACAAAACTAACACTCCTGCTTATAACAAAGATGTCATCATCCAGCTTCAGGAGTGGACGTTCAAGGAGGGCTATACCTTTCCGGCGATGCCGATGGAAGGGCTACTGCCGAACTTGTTCACGATTAACG
>DATNPC010000816.1:0-30263 GCA_036703375.1 Allocoleopsis sp. | reverse complement strand
ATATAGGTGCTAGCAAAGAACACGCTCCAGTCAATTGCTTCGGGTTTCAAGTCTGTCTGAGAGTAGCCCTCGAAGTAAGCATCAAAGAAAGGACTGCGCTGACGCCGCTCGGACTTGCCATCTTCAGGCGTTTTCGGTAAGTTTTTGAAGTCAATGACTTGTTTGTTGAGCTGTTTCAAGGCATGAGCAAAAATTTGACCGTGACGCTCTTCATCGGAGGCATGACGGGCAAGTTTTTCAGACAGCCACACATCCCCCTCTTTGGCAGCCCGTTCGCTCAAGGCATTGAGGAAGGGAACAGCCCCCGATTCTGCCAACTGAAACCCTGCAAGCGTGTTAGGGCGAGTTTTCGGATCGCGCAGATTTCGGGCGGAGATATAAGCAACAGCGCCCGTTCCCACTAGATGCAAAACGTGAGTTAAAAAGTTCATCAATTAAAAGTGTTTAGAAAGATTACAAATGTTATGCTAGCTTGGTTTTCCTCAGAGGAACGACGCGATCGCATTGCATCGAGAGATTAATGCTGATAACGTTGCGAACATAGCTTTTCACTCGCTGCCTGAAGCGGCGCAAAATGTAGATATGCTTAAAGCTTGCACCACTTTTAGCAATCCCTCGTATATAAGGTGGGCACTGCCGACTAACGATTATTGAGGTTTTCAAGTCCTAACCAGCAGTTCCCACCCTACGATGATTGAGAAAGGTGCAAGACCTCAGTAGGCGAAAAGGCTCAACGGCAACCTGTTTGTAAGAGCGCAAACGCAGACAAAGCTCAGTGGATGATGTAAAAGACCATGAAACGTACAATCCTCACTATTGCTGCCCTGTTGACAACGACCAGTTTAGGTGTGATGCGCGAGGGGCTAGTTCCCCTGCGTGCTAACGCTGAAAATCTACAACAAATTCAGCAGTTGCTATCCACGAGAGAGTGCCAGCAATGCGACTTGAGCAATGCGGGTCTAGTTTTATCGAATTTGCAGGGAGCAAACTTGAGTGGGGCAGATTTGAGCCGCGCCAATCTCAGTCAAGCCAATTTGATGAATGCTGACTTAAGCGGTGCTAACCTGAGCGGTGCGTCCCTCAATGGTGCCAATCTGACAGGAGCGAACCTCACAGGGGCTAATCTGATGGGCGCTGACCTGAGAGATGCTTACTTGGTGAATGCGAAATTATACGGTACAGACCTCAAAAGTGCCTTTATTCAAGGAACTGTGGGTATCCCTCAGTATGCGGGAACGGCTGAAGACTTTTACGCCTGGGGTGTTGTAGAGTCAGAACGAGGCGACTACAAAGCCGCGATCGCAAATTATAATCAAGCTCTAGGTCTCAAACCCGACTTTGCGCCAGCTTTCCTAGGTCGGGGAGTCGCACGCTTTAAGCTAGGGGATGAAGGGGGAGGAACCCAAGATGCTCAACGAGCCAGCGTACTCTTTACCGCCCAAGGCAATACAACAGGTTATCAGGCATCGCAAAATCTGATCAAAACGATAGAAATTGCCCAGAACCCTCCAAAGGCCAGAAGCGGTACATCGCTGGGTAATGCTTTACTAGGAATTGGTTCGCTTCTGCTTCAACTGATTCCATTTTGACGCTTTCGCACGATCAGACCTCTGGCATCAATTTGGAAAGCCCCCTAAATACCCCACCAAACTTGGGGGGCTAGGGCGTGTTTTAAAACCCTGGAAGGGCGAAGCATTCGCGTAGAAATATTTGGGTACAACCGACAAAATAAAACGCGAATGCTTCGCCCCTACGAGGTTTCTGGAGATATGGGTAAAGCATAGACCTAAAAGGGGAGAGGAGTAAGGATTGAAAATTTTTATCCCTTCTGCCCTTTGCCTTCTGCCCTCTGCCTTCTGCCTTCTGCCTTCTGCCTTCTGCCTTCTGCCTTCTGCCTTCTGCCTTATTTTCCTCGGAGTCTAATGACTAGAGGCTAATGGCTGCGTTAGCCTTGATAGGATTGAGATCGTTAATACATCTTAAGACTTGATTTATGTCATCCCCCTCAGCTCCCTTACCCGATGCCCTGGCAAAAATTGTGGAACGCTTCAAGCGGCGAACCAACCAAAAGCAACGTTACGAGCAGTTGCTCTGGTATGCTAAGCACCTTCAAGACATGCCGGAAGAGGATAAGGTACCAGAAAATAAAGTTCCGGGCTGTGTTTCTCAGGTTTACATCACTGCCAACCTGGAAGATGGCAAGGTTTGGTATTTGGGAGATTCTGATGCTCAGTTGGTAAAGGGATTGGTTGCTTTATTAATTGAAGGACTCAACGGACTCACTCCAGACGAAATTGTGCAAGTTTCTCCCGATTTTATTCAAGAAACGGGTTTGAATGTTAGCTTGACGCCCTCCCGCGCTAATGGATTTTATAACATTTTCCAGACCATGAAGAAAAAGGCGTTGGGCTTTCAACTTGGAATGTCTGCTCAACAGGTCAGTTCATGAGTTGAGTAGCGCTCAAATGCATTAGACGAAAACGTGATGCAACTGATCGGCAGCTGCATCAACTAATATAAAGTGAATTGATGTTGTTGACAGTACTGAGCGTGTAAGCGTGCCAGAAGCGAAGACGGCGCTTACTACAAATGCTTAAGTCAGTGACATTCGACTTAAGTTTCTGCATAAGCTCGGTAGGCAGGAGATATATATAGAGTTGAGCAAACCGCCTGCTTTCGCAACCTCATGAAACCTAATCAATTTCTGCTCATCGTACTATCTACCACCGTACTCGCACATAGCACATTGAGCGATTCTGTGAGTACAACTGCTCTTGCTCAAAACCGCGATCGCAATTTTCCTCCCACCTCTCAACAATCCAGTCCCTCAGACAAAAAAAACAACTCGACTCCCCTGGCAGGAGGCGTTGGGATAGTTACCCTATTCGGTTTATTCGCCACCCTCATCGGCTACAACAACCGTCGTTCTCGCTCATCGAAGCCAGCGTCCAAGATCGATCGATTCCAAGAGGAGTTTGCCTGTAGTCCCTCAGCAGAATGGTACCGTTCAAGATTGGAGGGAATGTACTCCTCTCCAACGTCTGAATCAACCACTGAGGAAATTCCCCCCTCTCCAACCACTGAAGAAACCCCGCCAGCATTAAGTGATGAGACCGTAATCTCCTTGCCAATTGATGAAGCAATCTCAGCAGAACTTGAGGCAGAAGAGAATTCCAACCCTGTAACAGACTCTCCCTCCCATCACCAACAATACTTGGGTTTGATTGACCAAATTATTGAAATCATTATCAAAGGGCAAATCCGCTCAAAAGAGCAGGTCTATCAAATGTTAGTCCAAACGATTAGCAGCGGTACCGGAGAAATCTTTGAACGCTGTTTTGCTGAACGCAAGAATGCTACTCAACACAACCTAGACACTATTCAAGAGTCTGGGCACCTTTTCCCAGCACACACAGCTGAGTTAAAACAAGCACAGCAAACTCGTATCCTCAAAGCATTACAAATTATCGAGGGGGAATGGGAGCGATGGCAGAAAGAAAATAGAGCCGCAGATGCGATCGCAAAAGCTACTGGACACATCCTAACCGCTGAGGCGGGCAAACGCTTCACCACTTTACTAGAAGTGCTAGACCCCAATCAAACCAACATCTTAACCCTCAGTCAAATCCAGCAACTCGGTCAATCCTTGCAGAACTTGGTAGAATCATGCCCGGAACCCGAGCAAGACCGAGAAATTAAGCAGCTAGCTAGCGGCATTAGTCAAGGTTTGGCATCCTGGCAAAAGCTAGAAGGACATCTCGTGAGCTGGATGTATGAGGGAAACTCCAGCCAGCTTGGCATCGGGATTGCTGCCAAACAGCGCGAACCTTGGGCATCCTGGGCAAAACAAGTGAGCAGTCCTTTACCGCAACAGCTATTTTTGACACTCGCTTACAACCAATCCGTCAGTTCATTAGTGAACCAGCAACCTCACGCTGATTTGAAAGCTTGGGTTGAGTTAATGGTTCTTCTCCAATGCGTGCAACGAGGCTTGGTGTCTTGGTTTGAAAAACAACCCTATAGCTCAAAATGGGGAACGGCGTCGTCTATTTCCACATTTCTGACGTTCGCGATTATCTGGTGCCAATTATCCAATGGTTGCAATGGTGCTGCCAACCTCAATACCAGTATGCGCGAACAATTAAACAAAGCCTGTTTTCAGATTATGTTACAAATTCTACGAGCCTTTGCTCAACGGGCCTACTTTCCCCTCTACGGCGGGGTTTTTGCCTCATTTTCAGGGGAGTATTTACAAGATACTCTCAACTATCTCTCAGAACCCCTCAAGCAAGTAGAGGGAACTCAAGAAAAGGCTCGCATTCTAACCCTATTAGGATATTCTCAACGTGTCTTAGGGCAATACGAGCGGGCAAATTCATTTCATCAGGAAGCCTTAGAGATTGCCCGCTCTTCCGGTGACCAGCGCTGCGAAATTGCCAATCTCAATCATACCAGCCGAATCTGCGTTGCCCAAAAAAATTATACTGAAGCCATTAATTACAGCCAACGAGCATTAATTCTATCCCGCAGTGTCGGCGATCGCTTAGGAGAAGCGAATGCGCTAGCGAATCTTGGCTATAGTGAAGTACTACAGGCACAACAACGGGAAGAGATGGAACCGACGGTGTACGAGACGGCGATTGAGTACCTAAAACAAGGTTTCCAGTTGTCGGAAAGGTTGGATGCTTCCCTGTGGGATAGCTTCGCTTCACGTCAGAGTCAAGCTCTCGCCTGTAACAGTCTTGGCCTTGCTCACATCGCTTTGCAACAACCCCAAGCCGCTATTGAATACCTGGAAAAGGGAATCGAAGCCGCCAGGTTTTCAGGAGATTTATACCTTCAAGGTCTGAACTTTACATATCTGGCTGAAGCCTATTATAGCCTTCAAAGCCTGGATAAAGCTATCTCCATGGGTTGCATCAGTATGTATTTCTTGGAGCGAATTGGTTGTAAGGAATGGCGTCAATCGGCAGGCTTACTGACAATTTTGCAGGGTCAATTAGGAGCCGAAGCGTTCCAGAATTTATTAGGACAGCACCGAGATGAGATTGTTAAAAATATTGGTGTTGATGGATATGATTACCTGCCACAACTACTGGAGCAATACAAGTGTTCGATTTAGGGAAGTCCTCCCCAATGGATAGTAACTGTCTCAATTTTTTATTGTTGATTAGCTAAGCTGGTAATAGTCTTTTTTCAAGTCCAGTCAGTGATATCGGGACTATACTCTTCAGCCGGGAGAAGCTGCCAAGTGGTATTACCCACTAGCTTTAATACGTAGTCATGATATTGCACCAAAGTAGGACGGTGCCCGACACTGATAAAGGCGGTGTCTGCATCTTTAAGTAACTGATAGAGACGTTTCTCGTTAGCCACATCTAATGCACTGGTGGATTCATCCAAAATGGCATAGCGAGGTTTAGCAATTAGTAGCCGTGCAAACGCTAATCGTTGTTGTTCTCCTAACGATAAAATATCAGCCCATTCTAGTTCCACATCAAACCCACCTACTCGTTCTGGCAAATGGGCAAGATTGACTTGTTCGAGTATCTCGTGCAGTTGTTCGTCAGTAACGTGATGATTCGTGTTGGGATACACCAATTGGCTGCGTAGATTGCCGAGAAGCATATAAGGACGTTGAGGCAAAAATAGCGTTTCCTCCGGTTTGGGGCGGACAACGCGGCCCGTACCAGCATTCCACAATCCCGCGATTGCTCGCATTAAGGAACTCTTACCAGCACCAGAAGGCCCAACAATCAAGACTCCTTCACCGGGCAGCACCTTCACTGATAAATCTTTGACTAGGGTTCGTTCGTAGTTAGGAGTTTCTAGGGTGACGTGTTGAAGGGCTAAATAGTCCTCTTGCACAGTGTCAATCGTTGGTACACCCAACCGAGGTGCCACCTTTTGCGAGGAAAGCGCCTCTTCAAATGTTCCTAAGCGATTAATTTGAGTTGCAAAATTAGTGAGCATATCAAAATTTCCTACAATAAATCCCAAAGCTCCCAAAATTGCCACAAAAGCTCCGGATGCTTGCGTTATTTGCCCGAAATCTATCTGACCGGCGAAATATCGGGGAGCCAAGAAAACGACAGGTAAATTAGTAAATATCATGCCGGTTCCCTGAGTGAAGAACCCAAGATTTCGCTGCAAAACGATTAGGTTCCTATAGTTATTCAGCACGTCATCAAAGCGATTGAGTACGGATTCAGTTTCACGAGTCTCACCTCGATAAAAGGCAATTGATTCACTGTTATCCCGAATATGAACCAAGCTATAGCGGAAATTTGCTTCTCGTTGTAGCTGATTGAATTTTAATTTGCTCAGTCGTTTGCCGATTAAGATAGCGATCGCAGTTCTAAAAGCTGCCAAAATAATGACAACTACAGTTAGGAGGCGATCGATTGAAAGAAGGATTCCCAAAAAAGAAACAATTGTAATAACTTGATTCAGCAGGAGTCCCCAAACATCAATATTTTGCCGAACAAATGCGTTAATATCGTCAGCCATCCGCTGATCGGGGTTGTCTATTTTGCGATTGAATTTAATTTTGTAAAAAGCCCGATCGCTAAAATATTTATTCAAGAAATGATGAGTCAGCCATCGCCGCCAGTAGAGTTGCAGCAAGTTTTGTGAATAGAAGAAGCAAATCATAATCGGGGTGAATATAGCGAATACCCCGATTAACATCAACCAAATATGATAAAAATCCGAAACTTTCTTATCTGTGACGGCGTTCATCAAGTCTCGGAGAATAAAGCTTTGAACGATATTGAAGGCATTAAAGCCTAACATCAATAGCATCACCAGGACGAACAGCCCCCTAGCCCCCCATTTTTCGTTGGAAAAAAAGTAGGGTTTTACGATTCGCCAAAACCGGTTTGACGACTGCTTCAGTTGATTCATGTTGCTTGATTAGTAAAACTGGGAGAAAGTCTTGTTCGTTGAAAAGTGCCTGTAGATGAATAGAGCAAACTCGCCGTCCTTAATTTATGGCGACGCATCGGAGTAGTTCCCTGCTAATACTCGGATTGCTCTTTAGTTTTTAGCTTTGTTGTCTGTAAACTTCTTAGTTCCACCCTAAGAGAGATGACAGCCATTCAACCTCAGTTAAGTAGCTGATTCGCTCGCAGTGAAATTGCGCTTAGGCTGGCTTGGGCTGATTTGAAAGGTCAGTAGAATTACTGAAGCTAGGGTGAGAGGACGCGATCGCATCTGCCCTCAACTCAATGACTATGTATCGCTCGTTACTGTCAATCAGTCATTAGGCTGAATTTTCACAGCTTCGACATAGCACAGACACGAATTAGACATAAATAGTGCTTACGCTAGTGAGTTGAACAGTCAAACTCACTCAGGGTTTTATTATGGGTACCACTCACCCTTTACTGTACGGTATAGCCAATGGCTCAATATCTGCCCTAGCAGATGATAAGGCGATCGCAGCGAACAAAGATTTAGCGATAGAATTACAAACTAGACTGCAAAATTTTTGGTTGTTGCAATCGGTAGATGGAGTTTGGGGACCAATATCCGCTAGAGCATTAGATACCTATAAGCAGCTGAAGAAGATTAACGAGCCAGGAATTGGTAAGCAAACAGCAACAAGTCTCATTAACACCGATCCAACAAGCTTGATTCCAGGGTTTAAGCTGAACGGTGACTGGCCGAGTCGAACCGTAATGTGGATGACGTTACACAACCAACACATCAGCACCAACGGTAAGCAGGGAGAAATCAACATTGTCTATTTCCGGGGATTAGACCGTCAGGGCCGATGGAATGGTAATCCACCGTTTGTCTGGAATGACCGGCGTTGCATATTAGTGATTAAAGACGGAGTTCCTAGCTTTGCAGGAAACTGGTTAGCTACCTGCGACCCTGGCGAAGTATTCTGGGATAATCCTGAAAACCCTGAAGGATGTGCCGATATTAAAGCGTGGCAATTTCAATCTTGGAGTGTTGGTCGCCATATCACCGCACACACTAACCAACTCGCTTTAGTCCAGGCAGGAGATATTACAGTACTGCGCGGGCCTAACCGCATCCCTGATACAGGCAGTGATTTTGGCGTCAATCAGCACACAACCAACAATCCTGAAGGGGCGGGGCCTGGAGACCCAGTCGGTCCGTGGTCAGCAGGATGCATGGTCGGAGCAAGTTCTGACGAGCATTACAACGAGTTTATGCCATTAGTGCAGGCAGACCCGCGAGAAAAAGCGGCTCCAAAACAATATAAGCACTGGACAACCGTGATTAATGGCAATGACTTTTTGGGACTGTTCCCAGGTTGATAACGTCCTGGCAGGGAACACCGAATCTCTCTTAATTCTCAAGCCGTCATGATGCGATCGCTCGTACTTGAATTCTCCGTCCCTAGGGGCGGAGATTCGTTCGTTGTTAGTGGGCAAGATAATACTACTAGCCACTAACCCCTCAAGGGCTTGAACGACATGAAATTCAAGGATTTAATTCCTGCCTTGCTGCTAACTGTAATAGGCTTGGTTCCACTAGCCGCCGCTCGACCTAGCTTCTCCCAAACCAAGCCAACTACCGTATCTCCACCCAATCTGAATCTCCAGTTACAACAAGCTTTATGCGCTCAAAATTGGGGACAAGCCCTGCAAATTCTCGATCGCATGAAGAGTGCAGCCGAGCCAGAGTATGCCTCACAAATCGTGATGTACCGGGGGCGCATCGAAGCTCTTGCCAGAGAAAATGCTCAAGTTCCTGGATTGACACAGAAGTGTACTGCGCCTTCGCAATCCACACCACAGCCAGCCAATAACAGCGTTCCCCCTACACCTGAACCTAGCAGCATTCCCTCTACACCTGAACCCAGCAGCATGCCTCCGGCACTCCCCAACAGCAATGGCATGTCTCCTGTACCTGACACGAACAACATTCCTACACTGCCCAACAATGGACTCTGAAAAAAAATAAAAACGTGCAAAAGTTCCTGAAATAGCGCTGTTTGCTGCTCTTTGGTCTTTATCCTCAGTCCAATTAGGATGCCTAAGCGATAAACTCAAGTCGAGAAATCTGCTTTTGTTTCTTTATGAACCTACGCACTATTAAGACCACGCCCTTTTCCGACCAGAAGCCTGGAACGTCTGGTCTACGCAAATCCGTTCCAGCTTTCCAACAACCTCATTACCTGGAAAACTTCGTACAGTCGATCTTTGACACCCTGGAAGGGCGAGAAGGTCAGACATTGGTGCTGGGCGGCGACGGTCGCTATTACAACCGTGTGGCGATTCAGACCATCCTCAAAATGGCAGCCGCTAATGGGTTCGGACGAGTCAAAGTAGGTCGTGGTGGCATACTTTCTACGCCTGCCGCCTCTTGTGTCATCCGCCAATATGGAGCATTTGGCGGCATCATCCTCTCCGCCAGCCATAATCCCGGTGGACCAGAAGGGGATTTTGGCATCAAGTACAACATTAATAACGGTGGACCTGCACCGGAAAAGGTAACACAGGCTATCTATGACCGTTCTAAAGTCATTGATGCCTACCACATCTTGGAAGCACCGGATGTCGATTTAGACCGGTTGGGTGAATTCCAACTCGGCAACCTGCGCGTGGAGGTCATCGACCCCGTCGAGCCTTACGCTAAATTGATGGAGTCCTTGTTCGACTTCAACCGCATCCACGAACTCCTCACCTCGGGGCAATTCCGTCTGTGCGTCGATTCCATGCATGCTGTCACCGGCCCCTATGCAAAAGCCATCATTGAGGGACGCTTGGGAGCTCCGGCTGGTACAGTTCTCAATGGTACTCCCCTAGAGGATTTTGGTGGCGGTCATCCTGACCCGAACCTGGTTTATGCTCACGATTTAGTGGATATCCTGTATGGCGCGAATGCACCGGACTTCGGAGCGGCTTCCGATGGAGATGGCGATCGCAATATGATTTTAGGACGGAAATTTTTCGTCACTCCCAGCGATAGCTTAGCGATATTAACGGCGAATGCTCACCTGATTCCAGCGTATCGTCAAGGTCTCGCGGGAGTCGCCCGCTCTATGCCCACGAGTCAGGCTGTAGACCGAGTGGCACAAGAGTTAGGCATTGACTGCTATGAGACGCCAACGGGATGGAAGTTTTTTGGTAACTTGTTGGATGCGAACCGAGTCACCTTATGTGGTGAAGAGAGTTTCGGCACGGGTTCTAATCATGTCCGCGAGAAAGACGGGTTGTGGGCGGTGCTGTTCTGGCTCAATATCCTGGCCGTGCGTTCCGAGTCCGTCGAACAGATTGTCCGCAACCACTGGCGAACCTACGGTCGAAACTTCTACTCCCGCCATGACTACGAAGGGGTAGATGCCGGACGAGCATCTGAGCTCATGGAGCGTCTCACTCAGTTAGGTCCAAACCTGAAAGGTCAGCAATTCGGTCAGTACGAAGTTGAGTACAGCGACGACTTTAGTTACACTGACCCCGTGGATGAGAGCATCAGCAAGCACCAAGGTATCCGGATTGGCTTTACCGACGGTTCCCGCATTGTATTCCGGCTTTCGGGTACGGGGACGCAGGGGGCAACGCTGCGAGTCTACATAGAAAGCTACGAGCCGAATTCTACCAAGCACGATCGCGATACGCAACAAGCACTGGCTCCACTGATTGCGGTGGCCGAAGAAGTTGCCCAGATTCGTAACTTTACGCAGCGAGACGTACCCACTGTTATTACTTGATCGATGAACAGTTGTCAGGAGTTCACTGGGGCATGGAAGTAAGAATCTCCCAATAATTCATCAACCCTAAGAATCCCTCCAGATACCCGACTTCTTTAAGAAGTTGGGTATCGAAACAAGCAAAGTTGGTAACTCAAATAGGAGTGTTCTAGTACGAACCAATAGCCGCAGTAAAAAAGATATGCGTACAAGAGCAATTACAGAAGCGATTACAACCCTGGCAGAGGCAGAGCGGCAATATGATGTTTCCAGGGTGTTTGCCCCGTTTATCTCACATCAAGAACTGTACCGTGTTTTGCAAGTTTTGAAACGAATGAGCCAAGCAATAGGGATAGATTCACAGTGAGCAGTGAGCAGTGAGCAGTGAGCAGTGAGCAGTGACCAGTGACCAGTTATCAGTTACCTCGCCTAAAACATACCGCTTGTGGAAGCCGGGGATTTCTACCCAAAGTGTTGACTATTCACTGAAGATGAACTTCCCCTCAAATGGACTTCGGGTTCAAGGGGAAATACAGACTATGAAGTCATAGCATAATCAAACCCAATCTCGCGCCAAGGGTGACGGCTTCGGTACGCGACGAAGCATTGAGTTTGGAAAAGATCGATGAAACGTGGAACTTGACCGTATGCTCAGAGATGCCTAACTTGGAAGCGATCGCCTTATTGCCGAGTCCCAGCGCCAGCATCCCTAAAACCTCAATTTCTCGTGGGGTTAAGGCTTGAATCGGGGATATTAGCTCAACGGGAGCAGGAGACTCGGTTCGGGGTAGCAAGTCTTCAACGAGTTCTGGATACAACACCACCAACCCAGTCGCGGCAGCAACAGCAGCAGCGACAATCTCATCAGTGGAAGCTCTGGGCGATAAGATAGCTCGCACTCCTCGATTGAGCGCAGTTGTTACCCAATCGTTATCCTCACTGTCCGCTAAAATGACGATCGCGGGATGGCTGAGTCCACTGCCATTCATCTGCAAGCTCTCCCACACTGGCTCGTTCTCATTTTCCCTCCACTCCACCAACACCACGTCGGGTTGATACTCCTCGATGCGTCGAGATAGAGAACTCCAAGGCGAAGGACTGCCAACTACCATCAAATCCGGATGAGTGCCCAGAATGCTCTCCAACCCCACTTGGATAATTGAGTTTTTTGCATGCACCATCACCGAGAACACGGTGATTTCACTCCAGCAAAGTTTTTGTCAGCGCTATCAACGCTGCCGGGTAAGACTACAGTACAGCGATCGCGTTTCCCGTTTCTCAAAAACTCCAGCCTTAATGATTCGCCCGGTTCGGATTGCTCTAGGACGTTGACTAGATCGTCTAGTATGTGGAAATATTGACCGCAGGCTCCAATCAATACATCTCCAATTATCAAACCCGATGCGATCGCAAGGCTGTCTTTCGCCACGTCCAGAACCAACAGACCCAAAATAGTCCTGTTCTCCAGTAAAACTGGCACGGGACGCAGAGTTACCCCAAGATAAGGACGGCTACCGTTTGTCAGGAAATGCTCTACCTCATGACTGGGTTTTGCTAGAGCCAACCCGCCAGCAATCATCGTATTGATTCCGATAACCTCACCTCGTGCGTTGGCAAGGGGACCGCCAGAATTGCCGGGTGCCAGCCGGACATCAGCGATGACCCAGTTCTGACGGCTTTGCCTATCAGTCGAACTAATCCGATGGATGATTCCTGTCGTCAAAGCACCCACAACACCCTGAGGATTACCTACAGCAAGAACCAGTTCGCCAACCCGTAGCGCATTCGCGTCCCCCACCGCCGCAGCCGGTAAGTCAGTTGCCTCAACTCGCAGGGCGGCTAAATCTCGCTTGAGGTCAATCGCTGTACGCACGGCAGCGAAAACCCGTCCATCCGAGAGTTCGACGGTAACGCGCTCATCTTGGGCAACATGGGCATTGGTTACGATTAAGCCATCAGAATGCCAAATGATACCCGACCCACCACCGATACGGTGGCTTCGGACTTGTACGGTGCAGCGATTTAACTCTAGAGCTACTGCCGCTACCTCAGATGCGATATCGGCTGAGGTATTTTGTATCATCAAGGAAGCGATCGCCATATTACTCCTCCTTCCAAGAGCGTTCGGCAGGCGCGATCTCGACTTCCACTAACGTACCCCCACGAATTAGTTGCACCGTCAGGGTTTGACCGACGCTTTGCGACCCCAGCATCGCTTGTACGTCACTGGTATCGCTCACGGGAGTATTGTTAATCGCGACTAATACATCCCCTATCATCACACCCGCTTGTTCTGCTGGTCCATTCGCCTCGACGTTAACCACAATCACCCCACTGACGGAAGCAAGATTCAATTGATGTTTGAGACTATCAGGCAGGCGAACTGGCTGCATTCCCAAGCCCAAGTAGCCTCGTGCCACGCGTCCTTTTTCCAATAGCGTGTTGACCACGCGATTTACAGTAGTGGACGGGATGGCTAGAACGCTATGGCGTGGGCCTGATACGGTAATGCCGACAACTCGACCCGTTGCATCAACTAAAGGGCCGCCCTCGGAGTTCGGATAAAGCCTCAAATCGAGGCGCACGAACTGGTCGATCGAACCCCCATAACTGCTGCGCCAAGAACCTCCCAGCGCGCTAACGACACCTAAACTGGCATTTAACCCGCTTTCCTGGGAGCGTCCGACAGCGAGTACCAGATGACCCACTTTGAGCGAAGCGGTTTCGCCAATTGGAGCGACGGGTAACTCAGCATTGGTAAGCTTAAGGACAGCGATATCAGTACTCGCGTCGCGACCCACCAGTGTTGCCGGTATGGTGCGACCGTCTGATAAAGTAACAGTAATATCTTGAGCGCGTCGGATGGTCTCTTCAGCCGTGACAATAATATCAGAACGCCAGTGGATACCGCTTGAGGAAAAACGCGAGCGCGCCTTGACCGCAACGACACTGCGACCGACCTGCTCGACCGTATCTGCTAAGTTGTTGGAGAGCGCCAGTAGCATGCTGGACATCTCCGGTGTTGATGAAGACATTCCCTTTCCTCCACGGATGGATTGCGATGACGGGGAAAATTGGCCCGTCTGTTGATATCGTGCCGTTTTGTTCAGGTCGGTGACATCGGAAGAATGGGGAGAACGCTCCCTAGAAAAATGGCTAGGACATTGAGGTCTTTTCTCCTCTACCTTGAGAAGTATTTTCCTTTAAGGAGCTGGGAGACATTTCAGACTTTGCCTCCAGGTGTAATACGACGTATGATAAAAATCAGTAAGTTTACGGATATATACCTAGCCAGTACCCTTTATGGTATTGGTAGAGCCCAACTGTGAAATAAAAACAGTATCGAGTGTATCTTCTTGAAGGGGCCATAGGCGTTTATCCTATTTGAGGACGGCTAACAGAGTTGGGGTAAGTCTTCAGGGGATCTACCAATCAGGCGTTTGATGTTTATATTCGACACGGTTGTTTCAGGCGGCAACAACCGATTTCTTGCTCTCTGCTATCAGTCAGTTTTTCTTAGCCACACTCAGGGTGCAGCGCCGTCTCCTTTATAACAGGTGAACGTAAAAGGTAAAGGTAGTTTTAAGAGACGGTTAAAAAACTAACTTCTCTTTTTTCTCTCCCGAACTGTCGAATTCAAGGGTGCATCATACAGAAGACTAGTAGTCCCTCGCCGGATTTTTAGCGATCGCAAATTATTAAATCTTTCTTTGGGTAGATGTTTTAAATATCTCTTTCATTAGGAAATATCCTGAGGATATCTACTTTTCTTTCGTCCCGTTGAGTTGGCTGCCCATCCGATTTCAGGCAGCAACGAGTGAGTGAGTCAGCAGACTAATCTCAACCAAAGCGGAATACAGGGTCCATCGAACCGCGCCTGAATACCAATCGATCGAGGTCTACAGCTCATAACAGCCTGGGATAAAAATCACGTATGCAAACAAATAATACCGAAGAGCTGCACCTTGCTGCCTTACAACCTGCCCGCAACCTTAGCTTGAGCCGAACGAACTTAATGCCAAGATACTTTGCGAATATCCTCGTGGCTGAGTCTACATTTGAGCAAGCCCTAGCGCTCAACAGCAACCAACGGAGATATCTCACGATTTTCTTGGGCTTACTGGGAGGAGGTGTAGTTATCGGAAGTTTTATCGGGTACGTGCAAGTAATTTCCCTGCCTGAACACACCACGGGATTCATGGGTTTAACCCTAGCCGTGCTGCTGATGGCGGCTAGCGTGCTGTGGAGTAATCTAACGGCTGATGCGCCTTGTTCCGAACGAGTTGAAACGGCTAATCCTAAGATGAATGGCAAGCCAGTTCCGGAACCGGGCGAACCAGACGAAGAACCCGAAACAGAAACGATTCAACGCTTGCAAAAACAAAATCAGGTACTACTCGCTCTTGCCCAACCCCAAAAGCTGTATGGTGGGGATATCAAGGCGTTTATGCAGGAGGCGATCGCATCAGCAGCTGAGGCTCTGGATGTAGAGCGAGTCAGCGTCTGGGTATACAACGACGATCGCTCCCAGCTTGAATGCTTGAACGTATACGAACAGCCTACAGCGATCGATTCCCGAACCATCAAGCGAGAACGCGAACAGAAGGCAAGTCATGGGGATACGACGACACTGGACCGTCTCTCCTCACCCCGTCACTGTGCCACCGCATCCGGCCGTGCTTCCTCCCCCAACCGCTTAGATATACCGATTAAGCTCAACGACCAAATCGTCGGTTTCGTCTGCTACGAGCAAATTGCCCCCACTCTACACCCGTGGACGACTCAGGATGAAAGCTTTGCCCATGCGATTGCCAATATAGTAGCTCTCGCACTCGAAATTCAGCATCGGGAACAAGCCTCTAAAGCGCTCAGCGCCAGTGAAACTCGTTATCGATTGCTGGCCGAAAACTCTACCGATCTGATTTCTCGACATACACCAGACGGTATCTATATAGATGCCTCACCCGCTTGTCGCACTCTGTTAGGCTACGAACCAGAAGAACTGATTGGGCGTTCTGCTTACGAACTGTTCCATCCCGACGACGTGGTTCAGATTTGTAACTCCCACTCCGACATTCTCAGCGTGCCACAGGTTAGTACGGTGAGTTACCGCATCTGTCGCAAAGATGGCAAATACATCTGGTTTGAAACCACCAGTCACGCGATTCGTCATGCCGATACTGAGGCTGTGACTGAAATTGTCGCCGTTTCTCGCAATTGTACCGATCGCAGACAGGCTCTAGAAGCCGTGCAACAGGCAAATCGCGATCGGGTGAATATCTTTGAGAGCATCACAGAAGCGTTTTTGGCCGTCGATCCGGAATGGCGATTCACGTATATCAACTCTAAAGCTCAGCAAATCTTTTTTACTCGTCCGGTAGAAGAGTTGCAGGGGAAATGCATTTGGGATGAATTCCCCCATGCCCTAGTTTCCCAGTGTGAAAAGCAGTATCGTCGGGCGATTGCCGAACAAATCAGCGTGAAGTTTGAGGTGTTTTACCTACCTCTCAATAGCTGGTTTATCGTCCGGGCTTATCCCTATGAAGGCGGATTGTCGATTTACTTTAACGACATCACCGAGCGCAAAGAAGCGGAAGCCTCTCTGCTGGAGCGATCGCACCTTTCCACATTAGCCGCAAAAGTTGGCGTTGCTCTGGCCCATGGCGGCAGCCTGCTGTCAATTTTGCAACATTGTACCGAGGCAATGGTGCAACAGCTGCATACCATTAGCGCCGCCGTATGGACCTTTAATCCTGTCACTCAAGAGCTAGAACAACAAGCAACATCCGGCCAGTGGTTCCTGCCCCCAACCGAGCTGATAGACATCGTGGCTCAAACTCGTCAACCCTTTTTAACGGTGGAAGGAACTAGAGAACGGTACGAGGGAGGAGACAAAAAGCCGCCGGAACGCACAGATGCCGAAACACAAGCGGAGGAGCTAATTTGTCAAGTTAGTCCCGCTAGTACCGTTACCCATCACCTATGTGCATCACCGCGTCTTCCTTTGCCTGCGTCTGCCCAAGTGCCGCCGCGTCTCTCTTCTAGAGCATCTGCCGTACATGCCTCAATCCCGAACTACTTTTCGGGTTATCCTCTGATTGTGGAAGACCGATTGATGGGCGTCATTGCCGTGTTGGGCAATCAACCCCTGACAGAACAAGCCCGCGATACCCTCAGTTGGGTTGCCAATGCGATCGCAGTTGCGATCGATCGCTATTGGGCGCGTTCCGAACTGCTCAGCCGTCGGGAATCGCTGCTGTTTGAGCTAGCCAATCAAATTCGTCACTCCCTGGAACTCGATACCATTCTCGAAACAGCCGTCCATTCCATTCGCAGCCTGTTGCAAATCGATCGCTGTCACTTCCTGTGGTATCGCAAGCACGAGAGCGAACCGTGTGGGGAGATCGTCCAGGAAGCCAGAAATCCTAATCTGCCCAGTCATTTGGGAACCTACAAGCTCGATCGAGTGAAGCTGTTTGCCGAGCGATTGTTAAACCGAGAAATCGTCCACATCGATAACGTTGAAACATTAGGCGACTCCGATCTGCGGCAATTTTTACTGGATATGGGCTACAAGTCCCTTTTGTCAATCCCCATTGGCACCCGTGCTGGGGAAATGGGGGTGATTAGCTGCGGTCATTGTACGGGAGTGCGCTCTTGGGATAAGAGCGAGATGGAACTGCTGCAAGCCGCGATCGCGCAATTAGCGATCGCCCTCGATCAGGCCGAACTCTACGCCCAAGCCCGTCAAGCCGCCGCTGAAGCCCAAGCGCAAACCAAACAACTAGAGCTGACGCTCAAACAACTGCAAGCGACTCAAGCCCAACTAGTCCAGAGCGAGAAAATGTCCAGTTTGGGACAATTGGTTGCAGGGGTTGCCCATGAGATTAACAATCCCGTTAACTTCATCCACAACAACCTCACTTACGCCAGCGCTTACTTCTACGACCTACTCAACCTGTTGCGCTTGTATCAGGAGCATTATCCGGCTCCAACTCCTACCATTCGCGAGCAAGCCGAACTGATCGATGTTGGCTTTATTGCTAAAGATTTGCCCAAACTGCTTTCGTCCATGCACCGTGGAACCGATCGCATCCGCTCAATCGTGCTGAGTTTGCGGAACTTCTCCCGCTCGGACGAAGCGGCGATGAAGCAAGTTGACTTGCATGAAGGGATAGACAGCACTCTATTGATATTGCAGCACCGACTGAAGCGTCCGGGTTCTAATCCTGAGATTAAAGTGTACAAAAAGTATGGCAATCTACCCGCCATCAAGTGCTATCCAGGAGAACTCAATCAAGTCTTTCTGAATATCTTGAGTAATGCGATCGATGCCTTTGAACAGTCCAGCCTTGCAACTCAAGACCACCTGTCACCAATTATTGCTCATCCAGCACCCGCCATTACCATCCGCACGAGCGTCTTAAACCGTTCTGATGCCACTGGCAAATCGCTATCGCTGCTTCCGGCACACCACCCCCATAAAACTGAATGCGCCCAAAGCGTTGTGATTCAGATTTCGGATAATGGTCCAGGCATCAGCGAGTCAGTCAGGGCAAAATTATTCGATCCCTTCTTCACCACCAAACCAGTGGGACAAGGTACCGGTTTAGGGTTGTCCATTAGCTACCAGATTGTAGTAGAACACCACCAGGGCGTTCTAACTTGTACATCTACCCTAGGGCAAGGGACTGAGTTTTGGATTGAGATTCCCATCCAACAGCTTTAACAATGAGCAGCGACTAAGTGCTCACGGCTCGCTGAATGCTGTGAAAACCGGTTCTGAGAGTGCCTCTGCCACTGCCTTGAGACAGCGATCGTCTGTCAACATCCAAGCATGAAGACGAACCGGTATCACAATTTCTTTGCCCACGGGCATCTGGGAACTCTGCGCTGGGACAATCATCAAATCGTGAGGCGTCCACATGACAGTAAAGTTCAGGCGTTCCAGCATGGCGGCATCCCGATTCAAATCCCGTAAAAACTCGCTGTCGGGTCGCATTTGAACGCAACCGGGACGCCAAGACAAGTAGCCTGTTAACGTGCCATGGTTGGGCGCTGATATATTGATGTAGCGCTGCACTCGCTCGATACCTCCCAGGCGTTGGATATAGTAGCGAGACACAATTCCTCCCATACTGAAACCAACAACATCGATGGGTTGTTCGGGGGCAAACGTTTGTTCGACATAGTCTGCCACTTGCTTCGCCAACAGATCGAGATGGCACTCACCATTGTTGGGTATCAGGTTGAAGCTATGGACTGACCAACCTCGCCGCTTGAGATAGGGAGTCATCTTGCTAAAAATGGCGATCGTGTCGCTAATGCCGTGAATCAGTAACACGGGGTTGCGATCGCGAATTGCGCTGTCAGCATAGTCGCTTGCATGATTCATTCAGACATCCTCAACTGTGAATTAGTTAAAAAAACATGAGATGATTGTAAATATTGGTAAAATATAGGGAGCTAACAATTGAGTAAAAAGTAAGCAATTTTACTTATTTACCCTAAAATGTAAAGTTAAGTAAAGAAGACAAGACGAATCTTGCACTGCTCGCCGTAAAAATTCATAATTCAATCGGGCTGCAATTTCTGTGAAATGAAATCAAGGATCGCTGAAGATCGGCAGTCGTAATAATAGTTTTGTATCAAAGTTGGAATAGCGTTTCTCCATACTTTGGCAATTCACATAAATGTATCTAAAAGCGTGGGAGTATTTGTAAATGTTTGGTTTTATCAAAAACTTGTTCAGCGGAATCGCTGCTTTCTTCGGTGGACTGTTTGGCGGTAAAAAATCCCAAGGGGATGCGTCAGATGCCCCCAAATCAAAAAAATCCAAGGGCTATTACCTCCAGTTAGACGAAGCCGAAACCTCTGGGCCCCTCAAGACGGAGAAGAAGCCGGAACCAGTAGCAGCAGCAACAGCCGCACCCGCAAAAGCTGAAGCGGCAGAAGCGAAGACACCAGAACCGGCTAAGGCAGCAGTCGCAACAGCTAGCGCCTCCCAGCCGACGAAGGAAGTCCCAACAGGTGACAATGGTAAGGTTACCGTTGCAGCTCAGCCCAACCCACCCGCACCGGCTAACGTAGTAGCTAGCAATGGCAAAGTTGATGCCCCTGCGGAACAGACGTTTGCGCCCAAGTACCTGACTCCAACGGCTACTAGCAGTCGCCGTCGTCCTGGCCCAAGCCTGGATATGTTCCGCGATATGGCACGTCAGGTTAAGACACCTGGCTAATCGTTAAACGGCTGAATGACCCTTGGGGTGATTCCTGACAAAAATTAGTCCACTGTACAACTGAAATGCTGGGTCCCAAAGGGTCTCTTCCCGACGAAATAAGTCGATGTGAGACGGCAGGTGGCCCAGCATTTCTTTGAAATCTAATGCTGTTTCTGCGAAAGTCGTGAAATCAGACCAAACGGGACACTGAGGTAATTGGCGATTCAGAAAATCGAGCAGGTTGTTCCAGTTGCTGCGGGTGGTTCCTTGGTGTAAGGTAGGCGCTGTCAGCTCACCGTACTGGTCTTGAAGGGAGGCTGGGGCAAACGCAATTCCTTGTTGAAATTGATAATTGCGATCGCATAATCTAAGAATCGTGTTTCTCTCGAATAAATGCAGGTCGCAAAACTGAACGTAATCAAGGGTTTGAGTTTTGCGCTGTAACTTACGTCGCGCGTCCATATCCACGACTTCATCAAACAGAGGTAAGAGTCCTTCTACGCGTTGAGTCACTTCTGACCAATTAAAAGTGAGCGTTCCTAACTGCCCCTCGGGATTTTGGCAAACCACGGTGACTTGAGGGGCGTTACTACTCTCGGAAAAGTAATTCATCCTAAAGACATTAATGTGATGAATATCGGCTAACGATGCCGAAAAGCAAGGAATGTCTGCTTGTCGCAAGGCGGAAACATAAAATTTAAGTTCGCCCACCGGGCCAGTACGATACAGACGCCAGCCTCGCGTTGGCAGTTGTAGTCTTGCCGTGTAAGGATCGATTTGCAGGATACGGGCAAACCGTTGTGCCGTTGCCTGCCTCCCTTCAGGACTGATAGGCTCTAGTACCAACACGCCCAATTCTCCACTGTTCGGGTCAGCGGTAGCTTCAGCCAGAGCTTGTCGGCGTTTCTCTTGAGCAATCGCTTCTAAGCGACCGAGTCCCTGACGCGCTTGAGCCATTACCTTAGGATGGGTCGTGTTTTGTAGTAACTGTCGGTAGACAGATTCAGCAGATTCCAGCTTGCCCGTTGCTTCATGCAAGCGTCCGACATACAGGCGAACCCAAGGATTCTTCGGTTCCTGCTTCACGAGTTGCTTGAGTAGACGGGCAGCCGTGCGATAATCTTTGCGCTCAAAGGCATCAGCAACTTGGTCAATCATGATGGGTGCGGGAGTGAGGGGTAGATGGGGCGAGGGACTACCAAATCAAAACTTGTCTCCATCATTAGGCAGTGCTGTCTTCTGCCTCGATATCACCTGACGGTATCGCTTACTGTTCACTCTTATGTGGAAAACCTCTCTCCAAACCTCTCTCCTTGTAGGAGAGAGGCTTTGATTTTTCCCCCTTCCCTTCAAGGGAAGGGGGTTAGGGGGTTAGGTTTTTCGTGAACTTGTCCACATGAGGTGAACAGTCAGGACGGCATAGCAGGTTTTGATTGGGTCAAGCAAATTTGTCGTTAATCTCAATTCGCTTCAGTTCCCATCATTATGTTAACGGCTGAACAAACAGTCCTGATGAACGGCTTACATTAGAACATCGTTCATCAGGGCTATTGAGCAGATTATCTCTAGAGAGGCGGTTTAGTAATCAAATTTACGGGTAGGGGCGAAGCATTTGGGCGACAATCTATCGCTCAAGCCCTGATTTTTCTGTCCAAATGCTTCGCCCTTCTGGGGGAAAGGTCATTTCTGTACCGGCGCTCTAGGGGCAAGGCATGCCTTACCTCTACAGGGAACCGCAATATTCAGGAACGCTAACTATTACTGGTTCGTAAAAAGGCAATTCCAGTCACAATTAAACCGATGCCTAAGAGTTTCAAGAAAGAATAATGTTCTTTAAACAACCAAATGCCAAACAACAAGGCTAAAATCGCTTCAAGACCTAGTACCAAAATATAAGTGGCTCCTAAGTCAGACTTACGCATAGCCAGGGTTTGTAAACTAGCTCCTGCACAAAAAAAGCAATAGACAAGCACGCTGGGTGTCAGTAGGGATAGCCCTTGTGAAAGCTTCATATAAATCCCACCGACTGTAAAGAAAGCAGCCGCAGACAGAACCATCAGTAGATACATAAACTAATTCCTCAAGCAGTGAAAATTTTCTTGCTTTTTCGTAGTTAAGATGGAACGCGCTATCTTATAGGCGAACCTATGGTCAAGTACTACATGTAAAGGAAAAACAGTCCGGACAGTTTCAGAGGAAGCCTAAATCTTTGATTCGGTTAGAGCTGAGAACTCGCACGATTTTTAGGTCAGCTCGAAACTGCCCGCAGTATTGAAGGACGGGAGAGCTACAAGTCCCGACTCAAGTCAGATAGCTAATCAACTTCTTCCAATTCTTTTCCCAACTGCTGAATGCTATTCAGAAGGGTTTGAATATGGGTTATTGTTGTGCGCGGATTGAGTAGAGTCAGCTTCAGATAAGTACAGTTAGCAATTTGGGTTTGAGCAATTACGGCTTCACCCCGTTGCAGCAGAGAGAGCCGGATTTGATTGTTGATTTGATTAGCCCAAGCCACTGGCTCTTTTTCCGGTGGAATTTGTCGGGGACAGTAACGGAAAACGAGGGAATTGATCGTCGGGGAATGAGCTAATTCCAGACTCGGTTTAGCGCTAATTAGGTTAGCGGTAGCACTCGCTAATTCGATTGTGGTGTCAATCATGTCTGCAAACGTCTGACGCCCCAACGCTTGCAGCGACATAAAGAGCTTGAGCGCATCAAAGCGGCGTGTCGTTTGTACCGATTTGGTAACTAAATCCAGAAAGCCTAAATTTTCGTTGGTTTCTGGATTCAGATATTCTGCATGCAGTTTAATCAGGTCAAAGTTAGCACGGTCTTTTAACAGGAACGCGCCACAACTAATCGGCTGATAAAACAATTTATGAAAATCTACAACAATCGAATCTGCCGCTTCAATTCCTGCGAGTTGATGGCGATGGCGATCGCTTAATATTAAAGCACCCCCATAAGCTGCATCGACGTGCAACCACAGTCCATGGGATTTGGCACAGGCTGCTATTTCAGGTAAGGGGTCAATACTGCCAAAATCTGTTGTTCCAGCTGTCGCTGCAATCGCGATGGGCAGCAAATCTTGCTGTTTGAGTTCTGCGAGTTTGCATTCCAACGCAGCCGGACACAAGCGATAATTCGCATCTGTCTCGACAGTGACAACGGCCTGTTCTCCCAATCCTAACAGCGCGGCTGATTGACGAATCGTAAAATGAGAAACCTCAGAACAGAGAATCCTGAAGCGATGGGCTGCTTTGGGCAGACCAAGCTTTTGTATTGACCAGTTTAAGCGATCGCGAGCAAACGCATCGCGGGCGAGCAGCAATCCCATAAAATTGGATTGGGTGCCACCACTGGTGAAAACTCCGTCAGCGGTTGCCTCGTAACCAAACAAGCGACACAGCCAATCCACCATCCGTTGCTCTAGTAGCGTGGCGGCTGGACTTTGGTCCCAAGAATCCATCGACTGATTCGTTGCCGAGATTAACGCTTCTGCTGCCAGTGCTGGAATCAGCGGTGGGCAGTGTAAGTGGGCAATACAGGTTGGATGAGACACAACCACCGAGTTTTGCAGCATCGTTTCACCCACCTGTAGCAGGACTTTTTGTAATTTTTCTCCTGTTTCCGGACAGAGGTCAAATTCGCTCAATCCTACCGCTAATTCAGCTGGACTCACACCGCTATAAGGTCGATTCTGCGGGGCAAAGTATCTGGCGAGACTATCCATCGCCGCCGTCATGGCGGTTGAATAAGCGGTTAAACTCTCTAAGGAATTTCCCAGAAAGAACCGTTCAAATCGGTTGGGCTTGGACGTTGCCTGGATATCCGCTTGAGCGTGCCGAAATTTGGGATTGAACATCAGCACACCTCCAGCAAATCCGAACTACCGACTTTACTTTCAGCGGCTTTGACGGCAGCTTGGAAAATTTCGCAAATGCGATCGAGTTGTTCTGCGGTGACAATTAGAGGAGGTAAGAAACGCACCACGCTACTATGGCGGCCTCCCAACTCTAGAATGAGTCCTCGCCGCATACACTCCGCTTGAATTTGACGCGCCATCAGTGGATGCTGGGGGTAAATGCCTCGCGCATTGGCTCGCTCGTTGGGATTAACAATTTCCACCCCAACCATCAATCCTGGACCCCGAACCTCACCGATGCAACTAACCTCGGATTGAATCTGCAATAAGTGAGTCGTGAGGCGATTGCCTAATTCTACAGCGCGATCGGCCAATCGATGTTCCAAGGTATAGCGTAAGGCGGCAATTCCGGCTGCCATTGCTAATTGATTGCCTCGAAATGTGCCAGCGTGAGCACCAGGTTGCCACCGATCCAGTTTTTGGTTGTACACTACGACGGATAAGGGCAAGCTCCCACCAATTGCTTTGGAAAGCAGCAACACATCGGGAATAATGCCACTATGCTCAAACGCATAGAGTTTTCCAGTCCGACCAAAACCCGTCTGAATCTCATCCACAATCAGGGGAATATTCTGTTCGTAAGTAATGCGGCGAATCTCCCTCACCCACTCATCGGGTGCAGGAATCACGCCTCCTTCTCCCTGCACAATCTCCAGAATCATTCCAGCGGGGGGGACAATCCCACTCTCCGGGTCAGTCAGAATAGATTCGATATAGTAGCTACTAGTACGATGTCCCATCTCACCCCCTAGACCAAACGGACAACGGTACTGATAGGGATAAGGCAGGAAATGAACGTCTGGCATCAAATTTGCCACAGCGACTTTTGCACCGAGACTGCCCGTTAAACTCAGAGCACCATTGGTCATGCCATGATAACCGCCGTGGAAGGACAACATACTGCGTCGTCCCGTTGCGGTTTTGACCAGTTTAATCGCCGCTTCCGTTGCATCAGCACCCGTGGGCCCACAAAACTGAATCTTGGCATTCCGAGCCAATTCTGGCGGCAAACTTGCGAATAATTCTTCAACAAATTCGTCTTTAACGGGTGTCGTCAGGTCAAGGGTACTTAAAGGAAGCTCGCTATCTAAAGCTGCCCGAATGGCTTGAATAACAACCGGATGATTGTGTCCTAAGGACAAGGTTCCTGCGCCAGCTAAACAGTCAAAGTACACATGGCCATCGACATCTTTGACGTAAATTCCTTTAGCTTCGCGAATGGCAATTGGAATACGCCGTGGATAAGTTCGAGCAGTGGACTCTCGGGCTTGCTGGCGTTCTAGATATTGATTCGAGACTTTACCCGGCAGAGTAATTTCTCGTGGCAAAAAATTATTCATGATAGAAAAGGTGAACGATGAATTGTGAATGACGTTAGCTTCAGTTTTGAGTTGATGTCTCGCTGAACTCAAACACCCCGTTGTGGTGCGTGCTCTAGAAGACAGACCAACCTACCAAATCTGGTGCATCAGCATTCCACACACCGTTCTCTTTTCTGTTCTTTCACTGGGTACTACGAATTTTTGCATTTTCTGTAGATGCCATCGCATTCAATAGAGTAGACGTGAAAGTTTTTGTTGTAGATGCAAGCTACAGATGCAACTTTAGAAAGTTGACTTTTCGTTGAACAGATGAATATAGCAGTTACTATAACTCTTAATAACTTGTGCTTGGCAACCCCTTGATTAAAGAAAGAATCAATGGTATGAAGACGTTTTCCGAAAAGATGGTTTGAGAAGAGTGGCTGATTGAAATACCCCGTAAAAACGCAGCTTTTTGCTTCTCTGCAGGGTTCACTTAATTTTCTCTGTAAACAAAGTAATTCACGCAAACTTTACTTACCAAAAGAATATTTCATTTCAGCTTTACTTACTAAGAAATAAATTTACACAAACTTTACGAATCCCAGCGTATTTTCCTTGACATCCTCCTAGAGAATGATGTTAGAGTCATAGCGTATCCAACCCAACGCATCATTCAACTCTAAACCAATAGAGAAAATACTTGCTTTCATCTTTTCGCTCTTTAAACATTGAGTAAAGACTTTTTTAGAGGTACTTTTTTTCGTTGCAGTAGTCTATAAAATAGCTTCTGAACGACACAGTTGCAATTAGAAGTTAACGCTACACGAGGGACGTCTACCGATCTACTATCCCCCTGATTGCAGAGCGTTCATGAATCAATGTTTTATAGAAGCTTCTAGTACCTTAGTTGGTGCCAACTTGGGCAAGCTTAGATGGCGATAGTATAAAAAATTTAGATTTTAGTGCGTTCGTACTAAAATCTAAACTTGAGCTACTCATCGTCAGCGATTGTAATCCTTATTTAAGTGGATTGCAACTTTCCAAAAGTGAAAAATTATCCTAAAGAACAGATGATTCTATTTGATTTTTATTTTTTAGAATTAATAAAATAGATTGTTCTTCTCGTTTTTTTCACTTTTTATTTCTATAATTCATGGATGCTATATTTTGAGGAATTTAGCAATCATTTCTTCAGTTCAAATAGTCTGCTCATTAAGGCTTTAAGGGAGACAATAGGCAATAGATTTATTACTAATGCAGTAAATCTCAAAGCTTCGATCGAGCAAGTAGTTTAACTTGCCTATTGTACGAACTGCATGCCGAGCAACGACAGTTCCTAGTTCCGATCAATTTTGACCTGAATCGAGTTACCTATGAAACTCATGAAATCCTATAGCTTCAAGTTTCAAGCACAGGAATTGCCTCAGAAGCTAAGCCAGTTATCCCAAGAGCCACTGACAGGATATTTGCTGTTTGAGTTCCCTAATTTATGTGGAACAGGCAGTCTCAACCCGTGGTATCTCGGACTATCTCAAGGACAAGTGGTATTTTCCGGAAATCAACAGATTTGCTGGCAAGCCTTCTTAGAGATATTTAAGCGTTATATATCTCGGTTACAAAATGCTGACGCAAAACACTTTATTCTCGCATTAGAGCAACGATTCATGCAAGAACAAGGAAAAGAGCAATCAGCCTTACTTCTCGCACTGCTGCATGAATTACAGCAAAATGCGATCGCTATAGAGGAACTGAGAAAAGCCTTGCGATTGAGTATCTTATCAGATTTTGATACTTATCTCTTTAATAATCCAGGCCAAGTTCAATTTTTACCCTTGTCTCAACTGGATGTGCCAACTCCGCTCTTAAGATTTAATATCGAGGATTTACTGTCTCAAGCAAAAGAACGCCAAAGTTGGTGGAAGAAGCTAAAAACCACAATTCCATCCATGGACAGTATTCCTGTGCTGAACTCTGACGTTGCCGAGTCTGCTAATTTAACGGTGCAGCAGCAACAGTGGTTGAAGACATTAACCTCAAGCGGTAAAACTTTAAACCAGATTGCGGCTTCTTTAGCTCAAGATTCATTGGAAATCGCTAAGGTTTTTGCCAGCTTGCTCGGTAAAAATTTAGTCAAGCTTAAGATACCCTCGGTTACATCTGCCCCTGAAATTTTTGTAGTTGACGACTCCCCTTTAATCCTGAAACAGTTTGAGACTTTGGTAACAAGCTGGGGATATTCAGTTCGTTCGTTCCACGAGCCGACAACCCTCCTGCAAGCTCTAACTTATTCCAATCCTGCCGTCTTCTTTCTCGACATCAATATGCCAGGGATAACGGGTTTTGATTTGGTCAAGCAAATCCGCCGTCAGCCTCAATTAGCTTCAGTGCCCATCATCATGTTAACGGCTGAACAAACACTTACCAATAACTGGCGAGCGAAATGGAGTGGTTGCCAATTCTTAAGCAAACCCCTGACACCAAATGATGTTCCAAGATTTAAAAAAGAACTTCGTAGTTTACTTTCAGAACTACTATTGCTCTATCCACCAAGCCAGGTTAAAACCCGTTTAGGGTACCAAACATGAAAATAGTTATTAGTTTACATGGAGTTGCACTGAGGAAAAATCATGCGGTTTATCATTATTGATGATAGTGCTGTCGATCGGCACTTTTTGACCTCTCTCCTTGAGGAAATGGGCCATCAGGTTGAGGCTTATGAGAGTACAGCGGGCATTATTGAAAAGCTAATCGCAGGCGAATATACATCTGTATTTCTGGATATTGTCATGCCGGAAAAAGATGGCTATAAATTCTTAAGGGAATTGCGATTAAATCAAAATACCGCCGATCAGCACGTCATCCTCTATTCCAGTAAGAAAACACCTGTAGAAGTTAGTTATGGCATCAGACGAGCTGGTGCTAATGACTATCTGACTAAACCCATTACTCGCGAGCGCCTGGAAAAAACCTTACAAAGACTCTAACTGTTTGTGCTGCCTATAGTGCTTTGCGCTTTGTGAATCATCGGTGTTAGGTTGAGCGCTTTGCTGAACAAGGCTCTCAATCCAATGCTCCATCCTTCACGCAGAAAACCGCTATCAATTCTGATGAATCTGCCTTTAGATATCGAACCCAATTTCTTCTCTTTGCAATCCTTTGAGAGGCGTTACATTCTTACCCAAGTGGGAACTCAAAAAATTGGTTTCCCATCTCAGTGGGTTGCTGAGATTATACTCGTTGAGCGATCGCAAATCCTCAATTTGCCATTTTACGACACCAGGCTTTTGGGGGTAGTTCACCATCAAGGTAATATTATCCCCCTAGTTACCCTCCAATCGACCAACCGAGCGAGTCAACGACCAAGAATTCAAGAAACGCTGACAGCAATACATTTGACTCAATCCGTTGGCACACTTTCTGGTGTGGGGCTAATCGTCGATCGCGTAATTGGCAGTATTTCCCACGAACAATTATCTGCTAACGAGCAGACAGTCACTGATGCATCCGCTCTACCAATAGAAGTGTTTCAACCGGAGATGATTCCGCCCTCTATTTGGCAACCGCTCTCGATTGCCTCCCCACGTTAGGACGTATTGGAATCGGATTATATTTTACAGGTATTTTATGAAATTAAGAAGTAAAGTCTTGTTAACTCTGGGAGTTGGGCTTGTTGGCTTATCAACAAGTTTTTATGTTATCTCCAGAGTTTTGCTCACCAAGAGTTATGTTGCGTTAGAAAACCAACAGGTTAATAAAGATGTTCAACGGGTCTTAGATATCTTATCAACCAATCTCGATCACCTCTCTCGTCAGGCTCGCGATTACTCTCGCTGGGATGACTCTTATCAGTTTATCGTTGATGGGAATCAAACCTATATTGATAGCAATTATGCCAACGATCACCTCGCTAATTTAAGGCTTAGCGCAGCGGTATATGTCAATCGATTGGGTCGAGTTATCTTTTCTCAGGGGGTAGACTTTAACCAGAACAAAGAGGTTCCTGTTTCTCAAGCATTTCTCTCTGAACTCTCGTCCTCAAGCCCTTTACTGAACCATCCCGATTCCAAAAGCGAGCATTTAGGCTTCGTTCAACTCCCTGAAGGGCCAATGATGGTCACGTCACAACCCATTATCACCAGTGAAGGAAAAGGTCCCATTCGAGGAACCTTGATTATGGGACGTTATTTGGATCGACCCTTTATCCAGCAATTAAAACAGGTAACTAAGCTGCCTAATATTACCCTAGTGCCGTTCGATGCCCAACCGTTATCTCCTGATTTCCAGGCAGCACGAAAGGCATTTCAGCAAGGACAAACCTCCTTCGCTCAGCCCCTCAGTAATAACTCAGTGGCTGGCTATGCTTTATTGAAGGATATTTCAGGAAAACCTGCCTTTATCATACGGGTCACTGAACCCAGAACGATGTATGCCCGAGGGCAAGCGAGTTTGAAATACCTCGTTTTCGGAATCCTGTTGATGGGTTCGGTGTTTAGTATTGCGATCGCGTGGTTTTTAGAACAATCTATTTTGTCCCGTCTGACTCGCCTCAGCGTCGGTGTTAGTCGGATTGGGACTAGTGGAATTTTGTCTAAACGAGTGGTTTTATCGGGTAGCGATGAACTTTCCCATCTAGCAACAACATTTAACTCGGTATTGGAGCGACTAGAGCAATCTCAGAAACTATTGCAGGCTAATGCTGAAGGATTACAACTGCACAATACTATCCTCGCTGAATTGTCTCGCGATGAATCACTCGTGCAAGGAAATTTGGAGCAAGCCGCCAAGCTCTTTGTCCAAGCAACGGCTCAAACCTTAGGTGTCACTCGCGCCAGCATTTGGCTCTATGACTTCGATCGCTCGCAACTTTCCTGTCTCGACCTCTACGATCGCATATTGGATCGGCATTCCGCCGGAATGACACAGCACCAAGCAGATTGTCCCAGATATTTTCAGCTCCTGGGCCAGAATCAACCCATCGTCGTCAACGACGTTCGTACCGATGCTCGAACTCTAGAACTAGCAGAATCTTATCTGACACCGCACAATATTGTCTCGCTGCTGGATATTCCCATTCAAATTGCAGGTTATCAGGCAGGGATTATCCGCTGCGAACAGACGATAACGCAACGACAGTGGCAAAT
>DATNPC010000815.1:0-15704 GCA_036703375.1 Allocoleopsis sp. | reverse complement strand
GCGGGTTGCCTTTTCCAGAGCTTTGCGAATATTTTGACAAGCTTGGCCTTCCTGACAGTGAAGCTGTTCGAGACGGACTTGTCCGTTTGGCTTGAACAGAATTAAAGCTCCGCCATCAGCATCAGTTACCCGTGCAGCCATCAGCGGAATTAACTCTAAAAATTGATTCAGATTGTTGAAACTGCGTAAAGCGAACCCCAGCGAACTCAACAGATCGTGAATCTTGTGCTGTTCCCGGTGCAGACGCGCCACCAGTTCTTTAAGGGCAGAAACAGGGGTTCCATCAGCGGCCGAGGGGCTGCCACCGTCAGGTGAGTGTGAGGTTTGGCGCGGGACGTGCCGTGCTGTCATAGCATCAGGCTTGGGGAGCATTAATTAGGTGCAGAGAAACAATATAGATCGATCCGTAAGTAAGAATTAGTTTCTTGTCAGGCGTTTTCCAATAGCTATTGAGACTTTCTGGCTAAAAGGCTCTAACAGCTTAACAGGACGTTCCGAGTAGTTTCCTCAGGGGATGGGTTCAGCGAGGGATTGAGGAGGATGCTATGGCATCCTTCAGTTACCACTGATTCTTGGTTGTCGCTGTTCCTCTAGACTCGTTCCTGCTATTGTATAAGGCATTTAGCTTACTTGAGCTGTAAATAATAGCGTCGTTCGAGTCCTGGGCCAATGTCCTCTATAAATTTTAAAGATTTATTTAATCATTTTTGTTGAGGACAATAGTATAATTAGACACCCCTGATTATAAATAAGACAGCTAGGCGTCAGCCACAACCGAGTGGTTGCCTAGCCGGACGCCTCAAAGCACTCTAAAGTGTAACGCAAAATTGTAAAAACTCAACAGTCAGGAAACCTTCATAGTAGGTTTCACTTAAAGTTTAAATCCCCATCTCAGTCACTGTTCACTGGTCACTGGTCACTGTTCACTGGTCACTGGTCACTGGTCACTGGTCACTGGTCACTGGTCACTGTTCACTGTTCACTGGTCACTGTTCACTGCTCTAAGCCACAGCGGCAGCAATCGCTTCCTGTCCGTGTCGGCGTTGTAACTCCATCAGTTCATCTCGGTAGTCATGAAATTTGGAGTGTCGCTTAACGCTATGAGTGCGATGGGGCAACTCGATCGCAATTTCCTTCCGCACCGTGCCAGGGCGAGAACCCAAAGCATAAATTCGATTGGAGAGGAAGACGGCTTCCTCTACATCATGAGTAATCATGAAAACCGTGATGTTCGTGCGCTGCCACAGGTCTAGCATAAATTCATGCATCGACTCTTTTGTGTGGATGTCCAATGCGCCAAACGGTTCGTCCATCAACAGCACTTTGGGTTCTGAAGCGAGGGCGCGCGCGATCGCTACCCGTTGCTTCATTCCCCCCGATAGCTGCTTCGGTAAAGCCTTCGCGAATTGCGAAAGTCCAACTACACTCAAATAGTAACTCGCTTGTTCGCGCCGCACCTTTTTGGGCACGCCCTGAAGCTTCAGTCCAAATTCAGTATTTTCCTGTACATTCATCCAAGGGTAGAGCGTATAGTGCTGGCACACCATACCCCGATCCGGCCCTGGTGAGGTGATGCGCTTCCCATCAACTCTGACTTCTCCCATCGTGGGGGTATCAAGGCCAGCAATCTGCCGCAGCAAGGTAGACTTACCCGAACCCGATGCCCCTACCGCGCAGACAAACTCCCCTTGCTCAATCGTCATGTTGATGTCCTTCAGGACAACTAACGTTCCTTCCCTCGTCTCAAAGTGCTTGTACAGGTTGATGATTTGTAGAAACATTGGTTCAATCTCCAAATTGGGGATGGGTAATGGATAATGGGTAATAGGGAATTGGTATTAAGACGAATAGACAGACTGTAGAAAATCGCAGGTGGGTTATCGCTTCTGACTCGCCCAGTTACACGAAACCCGGAGTAAGTATTGGAATAGCAAGTCGAATGCCAATCCGATGACTCCGATGACAATCAGTCCTACAAAAATCTCATCCGTTTTGAGGAAGCGACCTGCTACACTAATTCGACGACCTAAACCTTCTGTTGCTGCGATTAGTTCTGAGACAATCACCAATTGCCATGCGGCAGCTAAGTTAATTCGGCAAGCATCAATAATTCCTGGCAAGACATGCGGGAAAATCACTTGGGTGAGAGTTTCCCAACGATTCCCTCCCAACATGTAGGTTGATTCAATTAGGTCTTTCGGGACAAACTTGACGGTATCCATCACCATCAAGGAGTTGAAAAAGAATACCCCGATGAAGATGAGGGTAATTTTGGGTTCCTCTCCGATGCCCAGGTAGAGAATTAGTAGTGGAATGAAAGCTGGTGCTGGCATGTAGCGCATTAAGCCAAACAGTGGTTCTAGCAAGGCACGAATACTGGCAAAACTGCCCATCAGCACGCCCACTGGAATCGAAAAGATAGCTGCCCACAAAAACCCGACACCGACTCGCCACAGACTTGCTACCGTGTCTTTGAGAAGTTCGCGAGTACTCCACAATCGTCCAAAGGCTTCCAATACCTTACCCGGTGAGGGCAAAAATTTGGGGTCTACATTGCCGAATGTTGTCACCAACCACCACACCAGCAGTGGGAACCCAATTGATGTGACAACTAAGGCGGTATTAAGGGGTTTAGGGATGTCTTCAGCCAGTCGCCAGAAAGTGGTGGGATGGAGTGTTTTCGGCTTGATCAGCGCTTTAATCGATCGCGGACTACTGCTTTGGCTCATGGTCGATCGGAAGAGTGGTTGGTATTTAGTTATGGGAAATTTTGGGGCAATAAAATGTATCGTTTTTTACCGTTTACCGTTTGCTTTTCTTACAGACTTGTCTAACAATAAAGTCGCTAGTTGAGCTAAGACTTCTTCGCTTTTGCGGCGTAGGCTTTAATAAAGCGATCGTCAAATAACTTGCTGATGTTGGGTGTTGCTTTAGCTAAGCCCACTTCCGTAAGGAATTTACTCATTTCCTGGGCAGCAAACTGCAAGGACTTCATATCATTACCGAGTTGGAAGGCTTTTAAGTTTTCCTCGACGCTAAAAATGCGAGTGCCGTCGGCGTAGTCTTTGTATTCGCTAGTTTTGACGCCAGCTCGTTTCGCCATGATGTCGTAGGACTTGTTTTGATTTGCCTTCATGTAGTCCAACGTGGCAAACCAGGAATCCACGAGGGCTTGCACCTGCTCGGGGTGCGCGTTTACAAACTTACGGGTAAACACTAAATGATCGGAAATTGCACCAGGGAACTCTTTAGAACTGAACAGTTCCTTACTCCCCGTTCGCTTCAATGCTTCCGTCGTGAAGGGAGCAAATACCGCCACGGCATCGACTTGGCCTCCCACAAATGCAGATGCCGCTTTGCCAGTTTCTAACGGGACAAACTGAATATCTTGCGCCGATAAGCCTGCTTTCTTGAGTCCCTGTAGTAAGAGAAAATGGTCTACTGTGCCTTCCTCTGCCGCTACTTTTTTTCCTTTGAGATCGGCGACAGAATTGATGCCATCTCGGACGATGACCTTGTCATTCCCTGTCGAGTTGTCGTTCACTAGGACAATGACTTGGTCTGCGCCCCCGGCTACCGAACTCACTGTATCTCCTAAGGTTTGACTGTTGGCATCGATTTGTCCGGCAGTTAGGGTATTAATGGATTCCAAGTAACCATCAAACCACTTCAAATCGACGGAAACATTATTTGCCTTAAAGATGCCTTGTTCTTGGGCAACCTGCCAAGGAAACCAACCGGGCCACGCACTAAATCCTAAACGAACGGCCCCCGCAGCCGTTGAAGAAGCTGCCTCCATTTCAGTCGTCGTTTTGATATAGACGGCTGGATTCGTGCAACCGATAACAAGCGATAAGGTAACAAAAAAGAGAATGCAGTAAGATAGGGGCGATCGCATTTTCATGGCATATCCGTAGGAACTAAAGATCGATTGCCAGTCAGGAGCTGAGTGCATGGTCTGCCATACTATCGCCAATGCACCCAACTGTTAGTTTTTGATGAACATTTAGCCGTGAAGGGATAGCTGAGGACTAAGGGCTATTTTGCGATCGCATTGAGAGCGCACCCAATCGAACCAAGTCTCCAATCCCTCACCCGTTTTGGCAGAAATCGGAATAATCGTGGCATGAGGATTCATTTGACGGACATTTGCCTCGATCCGACTGACATCAACGTCTAAATACGGGGCTAAGTCCATCTTCGTAATCAATAAGCAGTCTGCCTCCTGAAACATCACCGGATACTTCAGCGGTTTATCCTCTCCCTCCGTCACGCTTAACAGCGCAACCTTAGCGTGTTCTCCGACTTCAAACTCCGCTGGACAAACTAAATTACCCACATTTTCAACCAGCACGAGGTTGAAGTCTGATGGAGTGTAGTCGTGGGCTAAGCGATGAATTCCACCCGCCACCATTTTGGAATCGAGATGACAGGAACGTCCGGTATTGATCGCAATCACGGGGACACCGTATTTCCGCAAGCGATCGGCATCTAATTCCGTCGTCATGTCCCCTTCAATCACCGCAATTTTTAACTCATTGCTCAACGTCTCCAGCGTTCGCTCTAAGAGAACTGTCTTCCCTGCCCCTGGACTACTCATCACATTGAGGCAAGTAATTCCCCACTCATCAAAATGTTCCCGATTATGGTCTGCCCCGGCTTGATTGGCATGCAGTAAATTAATTCCTAATGCCGCGTCAAATGTCTGATGCATTCTGGTTTGCTCTCCGATTACTTAAGCTTGGCTTGTACCCGTTGTCACTGTTGAGTTAGCCGCGTATTCAATGCGGTCAATTTTCAACTCTCGCCCCGAGCGAATATCTTCCATTGGCGATTGGCACTCAGGACAAGCATATTGCAGCCCAATCTCTGGAGCATAGTCCTGCTGGCAGCGATGACAAAAGGCGATGAGAGGAGTTTCTTGAATGACTAACTTAGCCCCTTCTAGAAACGTGTTCCGAGTTTGCACCTCAAAGGCAAATTGCAAACTCACAGGTTCCACACAAGTGAATTGACCTACAATCAGGTGAACGCTCTCAATCTTCGGGCGATCGCGCTGGGATTCCCACCAGTCCTTCACCGTAATAATGAGAGCCTTAGTCATATCAGTTTCGTGCATGATTGTAAAAATGATGAATCGTCAATTATGAATAATGAAAAAAGAAAGCGAACCCCTTCCTAATTCATCTAGCAGTCCTAAATGAGTAGTCAAATTCTCTCTCCTCCCTCTCTGCGTTCTCTGTGGTTCGTTATCATTCAACCCTCAAATAAGACTGCTACAACTCATAACTTCAAACCCATTCCGCTATCAATTCCGGTTGTGCTTCTGGATGGATGTAAGCCGGTTTTTCTTTTCGGGGAAGTTGCCCCGATAAAACCAAATGAGCCATCGTATCGCAGATAACGCGAGTTGCCATGAGTGAAGTCATATCACTGATATCGTAAGGCGGTGAAACCTCTACAACTTCTAAGCCACAAACCGGAGCATTACGAACAATCTTGCCTAACAGATATAAGGCCTCGCGTGGCAATAAACCACCCGGTTCCGGCCAGCCCGTACCAGGGACAAAGCCAGCATCAATACAATCAATATCGAAGCTGATATAAACGCAGTCGGTGCCATCCAAAGCGCGCTCTAGGGCAAAATCGACAGCAGCATCTAGCCCCATTTCTGTGATATCCGTAACCGTCAAGATATTCGTTTTCCGTTCCCGACAAACTTTGACACCTTGACGCGGAACTTGCCAGCCACCAATTCCCAATTGCACTAAATTTTTGGCTGGTGCATTTTTGATATTCGTTGCATGGAACCACGGACAAGTATGCATCCGTTCGTCTAAGTCAGTTTCCTGTGTATCGACGTGGCGATCGAAGTGAATAATTCCGACTTTCTTATCCCCTAAGTGACGGCAAACCCCGCGTACTGTGGGAAACCCAATCGAATGGTCACCGCCTAAAATAATTGGAAACGCACCAGAGCCAAAAACGTGAGCGATTCCCTTAGAAATCTGGTCAAACGACTTTTCGTTATTGCCCGGAATCGTAAAAATATCGCCAACGTCACACAGAGTAATCTGCTCTCGTAAATCGATGCCCATTTCAAAGTTATAGGGCGTATAAAGAGCAGAGATGCGACGAATTCCTTGGGGGCCAAAACGAGTTCCAGGGCGATACGTTGTGCCAGAATCGTGAGGGACGCCGATTATCGCAACATCGTACTCCCCAACCCTACGCACGTCTTCTAAATACGGTGCTTTGAGAAACGTATTGATACCAGCGTAGTGAGGAAGTTCGCCGCGAGAGAAGGTGGGAATCGAGCGATCGCGAATACTTTCGGCGGCTTCTAATCCATATTCTAATCCTCTAGAAACCTCCTGCTGCCACCCGGTTAAAGGCAACTGGGCTTCTTTTTCTAATGCTCGACTTGCCTCAGTAGAATGTCCGTTAAGGCTAGCATTGGGAGGTTGAAATGATGGTTGTTCAGTCATAACTGATGCACTCGTAAAAACTACTGACGACAAATGGATTGTTGAACTCGGACAAATGAAAAAGCCCAGGAAAGTAATGATAGTTGCCCAACTATCATTTACTCCTCCCGGGCTTTTCTCCCGCCGTGTAGCTACCCAAAGAACGCTGCAAACCAACGAAGAAACTTTGTGTTAGATAGCTCGCTTCTCTCGGACCAGTCGCTCAAGTATTTCTGACTTAAACCGGAACCCTAGAAGCTATTGAGTTTAAATGTTATGCGATTTGCTTGCCTCTACAGATTGAGTTTTTCCTCATAATTCCTTGACTGCTGCTTTAGGAACTCAGTGGCTTTTATTAGTTTCCAGTCCTAAAACTACAGTGAAGTTTTGTTATTTTTTAGCTAACCTTTTTAGGTTATTGATACTTTTATCAATACCTCATCAAGGAAAAAGTAGCAAAAGTTACAAAAGCTCGATGAATTGTCGGATTCTCTTGACTTGTCAGGCGATAGTCTCCAGAACGCGGCTGCTTGCATCAGTAAAACTATTGGAGAAGCATTCTCGTCTCCCTAAACTGGACACTTATGTCTAACCCTTGCTTTGAGAAGAATCAGCCTTACTCCATCACCGGATCGATAAAAGCGATCGCTTTTCCATTTACCCTGATATTGGCTGTAGCTGGCTGTGCAGTACAGAATCCAAGTAGTGCCGACGTTGCAGATCGCGCTCGTTGTCCGTTTGAGGGAGTAGAATTGACATTGCACGTTAAGCCCACCTCAGAAACAAGTCGCGTGACGCCTGAAGTGAATGAGGCGGTGAGGCAAGTCTTAAAAGAGCGGATTACGGGTTTGGGAGTCAGAGGTGCCGCGATAGAATCGGTTAACTCCGATCGACTGTTAATTCAGTTACCCGGTTTAAATGATACGCAACAAGCCCAACGAGTACTGGGGAATACGGGACAACTGAATTTCCGCAAGCAAAAACCCGGCACAGAAGCTCAGCTTCCGATTGAACTACAGATAAGACGGGAATTGGTAGAAAAGCGATCGCAATTGCAGCAAAGTGGTAATGAGAAAGCTGTGGCAGAAAATCAACAAGCGATCGACAGAAGTAACAACGCGATCGCAAAATTGTTTGAAGGCAGCGAACTCACGGGGAAAAACCTAAAAGATGCTCATGCTCAACCCACTCAAGCTGGTGTTGGATGGGAAATTGCTGTCCGCTTCGATCAGGTAGGAGGAAAGGCATTTGCCCAGTTAACTAAAGATATGGCAGGAACGGGACGCAGTATTGGTATTTTCCTAGATAATGAGCTGTTGAGCGCTCCTGTTGTTGCTGCTGAATACGCCCAAAACGGGATTACGGGCGGCCTGGCTATAATCACGGGTTCTTTCACGGCACAACAAGCAAATGAATTAAGCGTGCAATTGCAAAGTGGGGCGTTACCTGCCCCTGTAGAAATACTCAGTACTCGTCAGGTTAAAAAGAGTCAAACTTCTTGTAACAATCCCTGAATTACCCTTCCCCTTGCACTACGGTGTATAGACAAATTTCTCAGGTTTATCTATGAGACTTTTAGCCCCCTAAATCCCCCAATTCTGGGGGACTTTGAATTCCGGTTCTCCCCAAAATTGGGAGGCGAAATGCGACATTTTGAGATTGAGCGGGAGATGTGTGTACACCGTAGCTAAAAAGGGGGGTTGTGGATCTAATCGTCTACCTCATCTGGCATTACGTCAAAAATAACTTCAAAGGGAACGCTGGGCATGATTTGCTTGAGGATTCGCAGATGTCCCTCTGCATCAACTCGGCGGCGAAAGCGTCCGACGATGAGAGTTCGCATATTGGGGAAGGGGCGGATGATGCACCAGGGAGTGAGCCGTTGTAAATAAGTCATGAAGCCCTCCTAATCTGGTTTACGGGTTGCTTTTTTATGACGCTTTGAATGATGGTTTCAAGTGTGTTGCGTCTGATGTCGTTGTCTTGCGGGTGAAGTACCCAGGCGCTGATGGGGTCGGGTTGGTAAGTCAGCTTGTAGAAGCGATCGGGGGAGATGATGACTTTCCAGACGGGCTGTTTGGGGAGTTTGCGAAGTCGGTAGCCGCGTTGATGCAGTGCTGCTTTTATGGCAGCAATGTCTGTGGCGACTCGGAGTGCTTCGGTCGCTTTGGATTTTTTCATTGGTATTCTATTAGTAGATACGACAGCGATTGCCCAGCAAGCGCTTAGCGCTCTAGGCAATTGCTTTTTTTGTGGTGGTTAAACAAAAAAATGTTCTGTCTTCAGAACATTCTTATCTTACCTCAATGTTCTGAAAATAGAACATTTATCCGGTTATCAGCCTCTGACAGAATTTCACAAGGCATGGGAAGAGCAGGCAAAGCCCTTAAGGAAGTATTGGAAAACTACGACATTACTCAGAATCGATTAGCAGTGGAGATGGGGATTAGTCGCTCTAGCGTTCACCGTTGGGTCTATGAAATTGGTGACCCTGTGGCTGATGCGGTGATTGAGATTCGAGATGCGCTTCAGAAAATTAATCCAGAGGCGGCTAGGGAGTTTATCAGGCTTTATTTGGGTGAGCCTATAGAGGATGAGGAGCAGGGATAGTGGAAGAATGTGCGATCGCTCCGAGCAATCTCAACCCGCGTAGGCGGGTTTGGTTTGTATAGCCCCAGATTTCAATCTGGGGCTATCTTCGTGATGCTCCGGACAGAATATCTCTCTGTGTTTCTCAAACATATTTCTTGGGAACAATAGGCTTGGCGGTTAGAAACCGCAGCTACACAACCAAAACCCGCCTACGCGGGTTTCAAAATTATTGATTTTTCCTCAGTCCGCGCAGGCGGACTTTGTTTTTGTAGCCGCGAATTCTATTCGCCTGGTCTTGAATATAGCTAATTCCAAGCTGCTTACAGCAGATCGCTCCAGTCAAAATCAAAACTCCAATCGCCTGATACTACTGATGGACGATAATAATGACATCATAGCCAGACATTTGTAGCAGCCTCGCCAACCGAATCGGCAACTGGGCATCAATGAGAAACTTCACTGGAGTACCCTGTGAATGCTTTTAACCTGAGTCAATCGGGTTGCAAACGCCAACACAGCAAGAATGTCTGCTGATTCCAAGTCATCGTAATCTTCCAGAATATCGTCCGTAGTCATACCAGAACTCAACAACTCCAGAATGAACTCCACTGGGTAACGAAGTCCCCGAATGCAGGGCTTACCATGACAAATTTCTGGGGTGAGGGTAATACGTTGTAGCAGATTGTTTTCCATAAATCTAGATATCTATCGCTTTTTCCCGCCTAAATATTTCTCCTTTACCTTACTAAAAATCCTCTGTGTGAGTAATTTAGCAAGGCGCATCTTTGTCAGACTTTCAATCGTGGATGAATAATGCTTCTTCTGGTCAAAGAAATCGTTAATATCATCCAAAATGATTTGGAACCGTTGAATAATATTTTCCGCTCGATACTCTTCAATCACCTTTTCAGGCAAGGCAAAGGATTCTGACTGCTTCAGCTTCTTCAGAATCTTCTGAACATCACACTCCAAAGAGTATCCCGCAATTTTATCGCAATTAAATCCCGGATCTAAGTAATCCGACAGTCCACCATTGACACTAGAAAAAACATAGCAGCCACACGCCAAGGCTTCCAACGGTTGCAAGCCAAACCCCTCACTCACTCCCTGTTGCGCCCAATACTCAGCCGAGTCATACAGATAAACCTTAGCTCGATTGAATAGTCCCACCAAATCTTCTACATAGGAATCAACCACCACAACCTTACACTGCTTCTGCAAGGCTGGAATCAATTTTTGAAGTAAATATTCTGAGGATTTTCGCGCCTGAACTAAAACATCAATGTCGCGATCGAGGTTTAAATTCCGAAATTCATCAGAAATCTGATTGGGTAAATAGTAAATCAGAGAATTTGGCGACTTTTGCCCCCAATACCCCATCGTATTTCGGCTAACGGTGATGATGGGAATACTAGAAGGAAGCGTGAATCCATACCCTGCGCTGTGGGCATGGTAAACCACATTGTAGGATTTGAGCTTAGCTGCTAGTTTTGCAACATCAAATCCCCAGCTAATAACAAAGATCGCATCATCTAAATAGTTCTCCTTGAGCAAATCATCGAGGAAAAGCGTGTTTTTTTCCCGTTGGCGGTAAGTGACAACATCCGCACGGCAAACCTGCTTGGCGAGATTCAGAGTTTTTAACTCTGCCCAAAGACCACCACAGGCAAATTTACCACCCGTTCCAGGAACTAAGAAATACAGCTTCCTCAAGACACACTCTCCTCTAAGCGATCGATCGCGATGATACGATGAAGGCGACTGCCTGCGACAGGCTACGCGAACATACTCTACAGGATATGCATCGAACCTTCATCCCTGCCATTGCTCCACCGACAATACAGTCAGAACCCGCTTGGTGGTTTGCGTTTGTGGGCAATAAGCTGCTAGTTCACCGCGAAGGGGCAGTCAGTCAAATTCCTAACCTACTTAACCTGTCAGAGATTGGTTTGATACCCGTGCGAAGCCAGTTTCTTGGCACGTTAGGCGATCGGTTTTGTTACTCAGCAGAACTGCCCAAGGATGCAGTTATACCCGATGGCATGACTTTGCAAGGGCTGCGCGAATTGTATGGAACGTTGGACGAAGACTTATTTGTGCTGAGCGGTCGTGCCATTCAGATCGTAGAGTGGGATCGCACTCATCAGTACTGCGGACACTGTGCGACTCCGACGACCCAATTACCCCACGAGCGTGCCAAGCGTTGCCCCAATTGTGGATTAGTGAATTATCCTCGTCTCTCACCTGCAATCATTGTCCTCGTCTCTCGTGGTGAAGAGTTATTGTTAGCTCGCGCTCACCGATTTCCACCAGGGATGTACAGTATACTCGCTGGATTTGTGGAACCGGGAGAATCGCTGGAGGAGACAGTGGTGCGGGAAGTTCGCGAAGAAGTTGGGATTGAGGTCAAGGATATTCGCTATTTTGGCTCGCAACCTTGGCCGTTTCCGAATTCACTGATGATTGGATTTACGGCTACCTATGCTAGTGGAGAAATCGCGATCGAACCGCAAGAGTTAACAGATGCTGCCTGGTTTAACAAACACAATTTACCGCAGCTTCCTCCTCGACTGAGTATTGCCCGCAAACTCATTGACTGGTTTATCAAGAGCGACTAAAAATATAGTATTCAACTCAAAACTCAAAATTCTTTAATTCGAGTGCGAACGAATGCGCTCTAAAGCACTGCGAGCAGTGGTGCGAACATAGTCGTTCTCATCTTGCAGTGCCTGAGTAAGAGCTGGTACGGCAGATTGAGCGGCTGGGCCAATTTCTCGCAAGGCGAACGCAGCACTCACGCGAACATTTGGATCGTTATCTTTGAGTGTTTTAATCAGTTCTGGCACCGCCGCCTTTAGTGCGTCATCTATGTCTGATGTTTTTTCCTGGCTTGTTGAGCGGATGCGGCCTAGGGCAAAAGCCGCATAGGCGCGAACCTGTACGCTGCGATCGCGTTTGAGGGCTTCGAGCAAAACAGGGATAGCGGTAGGTGTAGGATCGACTTGACCGATCGCAAACGCTGCTCGCCAGCGAACCTGTGCCTCTGGATCGTGCTGGAGTGCACTGATGAGTGCAGGGACGGCAGGACGAGCCGCTGAACCAATTCTCACCAAAGCTTCAGCCGCCCGCCAGCGCAAGTAAGGATCGTCATCCTTGAGAGCATTCATTAGGGCAGGAACGGCAGGTGACGCATCTGACCCAATTTTCCCCAACGCTTCAGCGGCATTCGGACGCATAGTCGTGTCAAACGTCACAAATCCCACTTGTTCCCGATGCTGCACGGCATCAATTAGGGCGGGAACAGCGGAACGAGCCGTTGAACCGGCTCTACCTAAAGCCATCGCGGCATCGGAGCGTACCGTCCCATCGGTGTCGTGCTGTAAGGTGTTAATTAAAGCGGGAACTGCTGCTGTTTTATCTAACGCGACTAGGGAAAACGCCGCCGAGGTACGCACCGAATCATCGCGATCGCGTTGTAAGGTTACTATGAGATTTGGCACAGCCACTTTTCCGGCTGGCCCAATAAATCCCAATGCACTGGCAGCATGCGATCGCACTCGTCCATCCTCATCATTCAACGCTTCAATCAGAGCCGGAACAACAACTTTCGCATCCCTATCTTTGCTGCCCAAGGAATAGGCTGCCTCCATCCGGATTTTAGGATTGCCGCTTTTGAGTGCTTTGAGTAATTCAGGCGTCGGCTCTGTTGGGTTAGGCAAGTTGCCGCCAAAGCGAACCAGGAGCACTAATAGAGGTAGAGATACAAATACAAACAGTACTCTAGAAACGATCGGGTGGTTGAGTCGGATGTGCCGAATCATGAAGATATAACCTTATGCAATCCAATAGTGTCTCGTTAGTAGTGACATAGTTAGTAGTGAGTGGTTAAGAGCCTACTAACTCCAAGTTGGGATAGTTTATTTTTTGCAAGTCGCCACCAGTAGGAACTACAAGCCATGTTCCACCAGTTCCAGAGCCAGTCTTGGAAGCGATCGCATTGCTCAATGGGTTATTTAACGGATGAAATTATTGTTTGTTTGTAGCCAAAATCGATTACGCAGCCCTACAGCCGAAGCCGTATTCTCTGAATATGAGGGGCTGGAGGTAGACTCAGCCGGACTGGATCGGGAAGCAGAGATACCGTTGTGTAGTGAGGCGATAGAGTGGGCAGACATCATTTTTGTGATGGAAAACTCCCATCGCCGCAAACTCTCGAAGACGTTTCAGCCTTGGCTCAAAAACAAGCGAGTAATTTGCCTAGATATTCCTGATGACTATGATTACATGGAACCAGCTTTAGTGAAGTTATTAAAGAAGAAAGTAATTCCACTGCTTGGAACCTTTTAAGTATTATTTTTAGGAGAATGATTAAAAACAGTTGAATATATTTTTTTAGGTTAAGCCAACAGGTGAGAGAGCATCAAACTCTGAGCGTCTTGCTTCGTTTCAAAAAAAGTTGTCGCCAACGCGATCGCAGAGGTATAAGCTGGAGTTTGACGGCTCTTTATCGTTGTTTGGCAGTGATGGCGGAAACTCTTACCTACCGATTGATGCACCTGACAGACGTACTCAATGTCAGCGACCTGATTGCCCGTGTTTACAATGAATTGGTTGCATCAGAACATTCTCCTGAAGGAGTTCAAGAATTTTACCGCTACATTCAGCCCAGTGCATTCCTAGCGCGTCAAGAAAGCAATCATTTTACTCTAATTAGTGTTTTACAAAATAATGTTGTAGGGATAATTGAAGTTAGAGACTATAATCATATCTCCTTGCTCTTTGTTGCCACTGAATATCAGCGTAGAGGAATTGCTAAAGAACTCTTTCATAGAGCTATGCAGATTTGCCAAAGCAATAAACCTGGTCTGTCGAGAGTCAGTGTTAATGCATCATTGTATGCCGTGCCGATTTACGAGAAGTTAGGGTTCCGTGGCATTAGAGAAAAGCAAGTTATCAACGGGATTAGTTTTGTTCCGATGGTGCTGCACCTATCAAAGTTAGAAAGTACAAAATAACAATACATACCCTATGGTAGGGGCTATAGGCTTTACCCACATCTACCGAAACCCTCAACCTCTACAATTGAGAACCACTATATTCGGCCTCGGATTCAGTGATTGTCCTGGGTTGTTCAATCCAGGTAAAATGCCTGAATGCCTAAACAACCTGACTTTACAGCAAACCAGAGCTGGTTTCTAGATCGACGAAATCCTAAAGTCATTCAATCTTTTATGCCGCTGTGGGAATGGCTGTATCGCTACTATTTTCGCGTGCAAACGAGTGGCTGGCAGCATATTCCGAATGGCCAAGTCATGCTCGTTGGTTCCCATAATGGAGGACTAGCCGCGCCTGATATGGTGATGATGATGTACGACTGGTTTCGACGGTTCGGCTCCGATCGCTTAGCCTATGGTCTAACACATCCGTGTGTGTGGAAAGCGTTTCCAATGCTGGCACATCTCGCGGGACAGGTTGGGGCCGTCCCAGCGCATCCCAAAATCGCGATCGCATCTTTGCGTCGAGGCGCAAGCGTTCTCGTCTACCCCGGTGGCGCGAAAGATGTCTTTCGCCCTCATTCTTGGCGGAACAAAATTTATCTGGGTGGTAATCAAGCCTTTATCAAGCTGGCACTAGAGTACAACGTCCCCATTGTTCCCCTCATTTCTTATGGTGCTCACGATACGCTAATCGTCTTAGCTGACTTCTATCAACAAGCCCGACAACTTCACGAATGGGGAATGCCTTGGCTGTTAGATGTTGACCCAGAAGTTTTTCCGATTTATCTGGGATTACCTTGGGGATTGGCAATTGGCCCTTTGCCTAATATTCCACTACCTGTAACAATTCACACGCGAGTTTGCCCACCGATTAAGTTTGAACGTTACGGTCGAGAAGCTGCACGCGATCGCAATTACGTCGATACCTGCTACAAAATTTTCTGCGAAAAGATGCAACAAGAATTAGATGGTTTAGTCCAGACCGTAGAACAGCACAACAGCTAATTGAATACTGAACTGTCTATGACTTCTTGCAACCTACGACCTGATAATACAAGTATCTACATCCAGTACTTAGCATCACTGATTGAATAAATACCGACAATCGCCAGTATGGATATTGCAACCCAAGATAGGAAAGCAGCGAAGACAAGGCTGAGGGAGACACTCGCTACCTACGAAGGTAACACCAAGCAGGAAGCTGTAATCGCAGCGATCGAGAAATTGGTGTCTCTGAACCCAACACCAGCACCCACTCGCAATGAAGCCTTAATGGATGGGCAATGGCTATTGATTAGCGCTCCCAACTTTCCCAATGGGGAGCATCGAGCTGATGGAAAGTATATTTACACGCTCGGTCGGCTTGCCTTTAATATGTTTCAACCGACTAGCTTAAAGATTGCGATCGATCGCGTAATGCAACCTGTCGTTCCTGTAGGCAAGGGTCAACAACGCACTCACGACATTATTGTTGAATTCACTACAGTAGACGAGAATACGCCTACGCTACAAGGTGTCGTTCGCAATTTGGGGGTTTGCGAACCTGCTGATGACAAGGTTCTACAAGTGCAGTTTACAGGAGGAGAACTGACACCCAAGAATCAAAATGATATGGAAGCCTGGAGAAAGATATTTGGCGAGCAGTCTA
>DATNPC010000814.1:0-5161 GCA_036703375.1 Allocoleopsis sp. | reverse complement strand
ATTATGCCAACTATCACCACGGGAAATACGAATGCACCCACGATTATGATTGGGGAAAAGGCAGCTGATTTGATTAAAGGTACAGGGCGTACTTCACAGCCAGCGTCCTTAAAAACTGCGATCGCTTGACGCAACGGGAGGGATGGCAATCGATCGATGTACTGACTTTCAGTCGAACCTCCGCTCGTCCTCTGAAAGTCTACACCAAGTCGGAGTACCGACTTGGTGAGGTGAGTTTACTTCTAGAATAATCGGGGAACTAAAAATTCACAGCACGGATGGCACGTACCCCTACTTTATCCTTCGATCGGGGAACTCTAATTTTGCATCCTCCACCTAGAGGTAGAACTTGGGTTGATTATGCGACTTGGGATGACCGAGTTGAGAAATTTCGCATCCCGGCGATTCACTACCGTCAGGTGGTGGAAGCGTTGCAATCGGAAGGGACTGATTTTAAGGACGAGGCGAAGGAATTTATCCCGTTGGAATTGGCGGCTAGCGTTGAGATGGAACCCTATCCCCATCAGAGCGAAGCGCTTTTAGCCTGGAAGCAAGCAGGGCGTCGAGGAGTCGTCGTGCTTCCCACTGCCGCCGGAAAAACGTATTTGGCACAACTCGCCATGCAATCAACGCCGCGCAGTACGCTGATTGTCGTGCCAACTTTGGATTTGATGCACCAGTGGTACGCTCATTTGACGGCGGCGTTTCCCGATGCCGAAATCGGCTTACTGGGGGGAGGTTCGCGGGATAAAACTCCCATTCTGATTTCCACTTACGACAGTGCGACGATTCGTGCGGAAGCACTCGGCAATCAGTACGCCTTACTCGTCTTTGATGAGTGCCATCACCTGCCTACTGACTTTTACCGCGCGATCGCAGAATATACAATTGCACCCTATCGACTCGGACTTACCGCCACACCAGATCGCTCCGATGGGCGACACTGGGATCTCAATGCCTTAATTGGCCCAGAAGTCTATCGCAAAACCCCGGAAGAACTAGCGGGTTTTGCCCTCGCTCAACACAAACTCATTCAGATTAAGGTCAAACTCTCGCACAAAGAACGCGATCGCTACAATACCTGTATCAAACTCCGCAACGACTTCCTAAGAGACTCAAAAATTTCGCTGGGCAGTCTTGACGGCTGGCAAAAGTTTGTTATGACCAGTGCGCGATCGCAAGCTGGGCGCAGAGCCATGTTAGCGCATCGGGAAGCGAAAGAAATCGCCCTAGGCACAGACGGCAAACTGCGCGTTCTCACCGACTTATTAACTCAGCATTCCCCAGAACGCATTCTCATCTTCACCAACGACAACGCCACGGTTTACCGCATCTCTCAAGAATTGCTCATCCCAGCGATTACGCACCAAACCCCCGTGAAGGAACGCCACGATATCCTGACTCGCTTTCGGGAAGGAGAGTACAAAACCTTAGTTGCCTCTCATGTCCTCAATGAAGGAGTTGATGTGCCGGATGCTCGCGTTGCTATTATCTTATCGGGCACGGGTTCTAACCGCGAGTACATTCAGCGTTTGGGCAGAGTGTTACGCAAGGGAACCGATAGCAATAAACTCGCACTGCTCTATGAAGTAGTGTCGGAAGATACTAGTGAAGAAGGCACATCGCTGCGTCGCCATGGCGCAGAACCCAAAACCGAACCGCAAAAACGCAAAGCTGTAGAAAAGCCCAAGTTGCAGCACCGACAGTTGGAAATTTTGCCCTCTGAACCGATTTATGAAGTAGAGCGATCGACTTCACCCAAAGCCGCAGAAGCACCAACTGAGTGGACGGACGAGGATTTATTTTAAGTTTGGGTTTTGGAGCGATGATTGCACTAAGGGATCGTACAGCGTTTCCGAAGGATAGAGGACTAAAAATTAGTAGTTGAGTCGTCTAAAGACGACTTGAGCTATTAGCCAGGGTTTAAACCCTTGGCGGTTTGGAGGAGCATGAAACAGTTCAGGACTTATATTACAAGCTGCTGTAAAAGATTACTTGCATAAGTAGTGAACGCTATAGAGATATATACTTCTGTGTGGAAAAGCTGTCCAACCTGCAATTCACTAGGCTAGCTAGCACCAACACCTCTTTCATCAGAATTGTTACGCCTCATCCTCATGCCTTTTTGAGGCAAAATTGCCTTTGGTAACACAGCCATGAAGCAGATCCAAATTTTCGTTTACATCGTGGGCATCACTATTATTCTTAGAGGTGGGATTACTCCTGAATTGAAAACACAATTCAGAATTCTCTTTGAATTCGTTGTTTATGCCTGGAGTTTAAGCTTGGTCAATTTTGTTCTCTGCCAAGGAGCACTTAATGGGTTTGGAATTCGCCCTCGTACTCAAGGCGGATTGTTAGGTATTCTGTTTGCACCGCTCTTGCATAAGGATTGGGAACACTTAATCACCAATACGGTTCCTTTTTTTATCCTCGGTTGGTTTGTGATGTTACAAGGGATTCACAACTTTTTCCTCGTCACGGCTTTTATACAGATTTTTAGCGGTCTTGGTACCTGGCTGTTTGCTAGACCCTATACCAATCATATTGGTGCTTCAGATATTGTTTTTGGCTATTTAGGTTTTCTCTTAATGCGGAGCTGTTTTGCCGGAGATGCGCTATCAGTTGTTCTCACAATCCTTGGAGGATTTATGTATGGCAGGATTCTTTGGGGTATCTTTCCTATTGATGATGAAATGTCCTGGGAAGGTCACTTTTTTGGCTTACTAGCTGGCGTCTTCTCTGCCTATTCCTTGGATGCACTTCAGAGTCTGTTTGCAGCAGCAATCTAGGTATTAGGTATACTCACATCTTGTCTCTACTAAGCTGCAAATTCTGCCTTTTTTTACGCAAAGGACACAGAGGTTTACGCAAAGGTTTTTGGTGCAAGATCTGAGTATACCAAAAGGCATAAGGCAGGAGGTTGATTACTAGTACTTGGTAGTTCAGGACTTATGCAGTTGCGCCAGGAATTTTTTATTCGTAATCGACAGGGAGATCTGTCAATCTCCCTTACGGAAAAATTGCTTTAAAATTTCGCTAGGTTTTCTATCCCAGGTGTCGAGGTGGTTGTAGATGAACCCATCTTGATTCAGTTGGTATGTGGAGTCCCCATTAAAGAATATGCGGGATTTCCAAGGTAAGCGTAAGGTACCCCGAACAGTCCAATAAGCTTTGATAATCCGCTCTTCTGTCTGTTTTACATCATGCACATCGAAGTAGATTTCGGTAAAAAATAGCCGAGCGTGAAATCGCAGTGTCCAAAAGATAATTCGATAGTTAAATTTTCCTTTGAAGCGATTAACGGGGTCTTGAAAGTAGATATCCTGAGTGTAAATGTCGTAGGAAATATCTCGTTCAAACAATGTCGGCAGGTCTTGTTTGAGAGTCTCGATCGCTTTTTCGACCTGCGCTTGATAGTTACTTTGGCTCAAGTTCTCTGAAGTCGTCACGGCTACTTCCCTACCCTAATCTACGTTTCATCTCAAGCGATCGCGCTTTGAATTTAGTATAGATCGGAGAATGAGCAGGGAAGGGGACTGAGGCGGTCGCAGACTTGCAAATATACAGCTTGGGGCGAGTTCTGGTCTAGGGGCATTTTCACGAGCCAAGTCTTTTTTGGTAGTCAATAACACTTTTTGTGCTTGTTTAGCACTATATAGGGATTTTTGGAGCAGTGAGATACATTTACTATTCCCCATTCCCTCTCAATCCAAAACCTTGTACCTCACCCTTTAGGAAAATCTCTATAAGTGATTTGCTGTTTTTTAGGGCTGGTACAGTTTTGCTAAGTTTTGCTAGAACACTTGAAAAATCGAGAAACTGTACTATCTAAAATTTTTAAACCTGTACCTTATCAACTCCATACCTTCAGGCTCACAGTAAAGATAACAAGCTTACTTTGAGACGATAAGCGATCGTAATGAAAATCTCTAATCTGCATTTACATGACAATAATTCAGCCTTAGAACATCGGACGATAACTTTACCTATTTTTTCGGTATTTAACAGAGGATTACAGCAGCTAATTCAGTATCTAAATAGCGGAAACAAACTCCAAGTTTGGACAAAAATAGACCGCGATGGCAAGATAACCTGGCATGCTTACGATCCGATAAGCGAGCGCCGCGTAGTTCGGGAGTCAGAAGTCGAGATGCGAGCATGGCTAGAGGAGCGCTATTACCATTGACCTCTTACCAGTGAAAGGCTTGATTTTTGAAGGATTAACAGTTGATAAGGTAGGAAATCCTGTCCGTACTGGACAGGATTTTTTGCTCAATTGGCGATCGGACAGGGGGCTTAATCAAATTTCATACCTGAGATAGACACCAAGCGATAAAGTAAAACATACAAGTTGCACGAAGGTTACTTCGCTCTGTACTCAAGAGTTAGCACAGATTATACCTCCAAATCAACTGTTTATTTCAATACTAAAATCATGAACTTACCACTGATTGTTGAAATTGCAATTGGCTTAATTTTTATCTACCTAATTTTCAGCCTCCTAACATCGGAAATTCAAGAGCTACTCACTACACTTTTGCAGTGGAGAGCGGTTCATCTCAAAGAATCTATTGAGGGATTACTCGCTGGAAGTAATGAATCTTCGCAACTCAAGCAAGCAAGACTCTTAGCGAATAAACTTTATGAAAGCCCTGTTATTAATACACTAAATCAGGAAGCAAAAGGGCTTGGGGCATCACTTCCACGCCAACTCACTCAAGCGATCGGTAAGTTTGTTCGTGATGTCTTTAAACGAGAAAACGTTTTTGGCGACCAAAAGAGCGGCCCTTCCTTCATTGCGCTTGAATCGTTTGCAACCAGTTTTCTAGAAACATTGGGAATTCCCGGAATTATTCAAAAATTCACCTTACTCAGGATAGATGAATTTAACTCTAGATTAATCAATCGCCTAGAAGAGGTTTGGCAAAATGCCTCAATTGAGGGAATCAATGAAACAACGTTAGATCTGGATTTGAAGACGAAAGACGATGAAGCTAAACTTCAAAATAGTTTAATAGCAGATTTCCAACTCAGTGAACCAAGTCAAGCATTTTTCCTACTCAAGCAATTTTACAATTTTAAAGTAAAACTTAACGAAACGCTAACAGCATTCCAAAATCGCGGACTTGACTTGGCGGCCAGTGTCAACCGATTAGAA
>DATNPC010000813.1:0-7731 GCA_036703375.1 Allocoleopsis sp. | reverse complement strand
GGATGACTGGGTTCGATTCATCCAACGCGATCGCTCCGATGGGATTCAACTCAAAATCAGGGCTGCGCTAGTCAATGAGTCTCAGACGCCCCAGTTGGAGTTCATCAAAGACACGATTAATTTGACTGCGTTCCTCGTCCGTCACTTTGTAATCAGAAAGAATTGTAGAAACTAACTGTAGATGCTCTCTCCGGCTGAGTTGACCGCTAGTCAGAACTCGCTCTACCAGTTGCTTGGTCGTTTGATTGGATTGACTTTGAAAGGTTCCTGCCATCGTCTTCTTCTATTATGGAGCGGGTCTTGGCTACTGAACTGTTCTAAAAATTAGTTTGGTACAGGTAGGCTTGGTTCGCCAGTTTAGCCATCCGTAGAGCTATCGTTAGACATGAGGTGATGCCGAACCCCGATCGCGCTATCTCTATCAATAGCACCGATCGTTCAGTCGGCTCGCTCAACAAGGTCGAAACGTATCGAATCGGGAGGTAATCTTCAGATGCAGGTTAGCCTGCTGCCAGCACTTTCTGACAACTATATCTTTTTGCTGCACGACCCTCAGCAGAACGTTGCTGCTGTTGTCGATCCAGCAGAGGCAACACCTGTACTCAGGCGTTTAGCAGAACTGGGTGCTGAATTGGTGGCAATTTTCAATACTCACCACCATATGGATCATGTCGGTGGCAATCGGGAGTTAATCCAGCACTTTCCCCAGGTTCGCGTGTATGGGGGGGCACACGATCGCGGCAGAATTCCTGGACAACAGGTATTTTGCGATGAGGGCGATAAAATTGAGTTTGCGGGTAGAGTTGGAGAAGTTTTGTTCGTTCCCGGACATACGAGCGGACATATCGCTTACTACTTTCCTCCTCAACAGGAGGGCGAACCAGGCGAATTATTTTGTGGCGACACCTTATTTGCAGGCGGTTGTGGTCGGCTATTTGAAGGCACACCAACACAAATGGTAGATTCTCTGAGTAAGTTGCGGGCTTTACCGGATAACACGCGGGTATGGTGCGCTCACGAGTATACCCAGAAAAATTTGCAATTTGCTCTAACTGTCGATGCCGAAAACCCAGACTTACAAGCTCGATTTGCTGAAGTTAAATCTGCTCGTCAGCGGTTAGAATCCACAATTCCCTCGGTGCTAGGCATTGAAAAGCGCACTAATCCATTTTTGCGCTGGGATGTCCCAGCATTACAAGTTGCCGTCAAAGCAAACGAACCCGTACAAACCTTTGCGCGATTGCGCGGGATGAAAGATCGCTTTTGAGTGAGAATTTGCGATCGCTTTCCAAAAATTGTAATGAACAACTGGTCACTGTTCACTGCTCACTGGCCACTGCTCACTGGCCACTGCTCACTGGCCACTGCTCACTGCTCACTGGCCACTGCTCACTGCTCACTGAAGATGACCAGTTGCGATCGCTCCACAAATTTTCGTAGTATGGAGTGTTCTGAAGTTTCATCACCTCTCTAAAGTCCGTACCCAAAGAAAGACTATGGCGAAACGCGTGCAATTAGTTTTAAATCAAGATGTGAGTAAGCTGGGAAAAACAGGCGATCTCGTTGATGTCGCTCCTGGTTATGCTCGCAATTATCTCATTCCTAAAAAGATTGGAGTTGTAGCTACCCCTGGCATTCTCAAGCAAGTCGAGCGGCGTAGAGAGCAAGAGCGGCAGCGATTGCTAGAAGAGAAGCAGCAGGCTGAAACCCAAAAGACTGCCCTGGAAACCGTTGGTCGCTTCACCATCCGCAAGCAACTGGGTGAAAATGAGGCAATCTTCGGTACCGTTACGGCGGCGGATGTTGCGGAAGCCATTCAAGAAGCCACCGGTAAAGAAGTCGATCGGCGGGGAATTACCCTACCCGATATCAGCAAGCTCGGTTTCTACAATGCAGAAATTAAACTGCATCCAGAAGTCACGGCGACGGTAGAAATTCACGTTTCACCCAAATAGAAGACCTCATAGCTGCGTCAATTAGGGTTGGCCGTTTTGTCTGGTCATGAGGGGGGTTGAGTGGTACTCGCATTGCGGTCACTCAACCCTCTCATTGATTAAGCTGGTTTTATGTCCCGGCATTGCCTTCGGTCATGACTCAAGAACTCAATTTTTCCGCCTTTAGCAACTCGCTACCCCCTCAAAACGTTGATGCCGAGGAGTCAATTCTCGGAGGCATTTTGCTAGACCCTGAAGCTATGGGTCGGGTGGCTGACCTGTTGCGTCCAGAAGCCTTTTACATCAATGCTCACAAAGACATCTACAAAGCTGCCTTAGCGCTTCACACTCAAGGGAAGCCAACAGATTTGATGAGCGTTACGACATGGCTGTATGACCACGAGTTGTTAGAGGACGTGGGAGGTACCAGCAAGTTAGCTCAACTGGTCGAGCGCACGGTATCAGCGGTCAATGTTGACCGATATGCGGCATTGGTCATGGACAAGTACCTGCGCCGTCAGCTCATCCAGGCAGGAAATGAGATTGTTCAGCTAGGTTACGAGACAGCTACAGAATTAGAAACCGTTCTCGACCAATCAGAGCAGAAAATTTTCGGTCTCACTCAAAAGCGCCCTCAACAAGGGCTAACTCCGATTTCTGACACACTGATTCAGGCTTTCCAAGAAATAGAAACCCGAAATCAGGATGTTGCTTTACCTGGAATCCCGACTGAGTTCTATGACTTAGATGCGATGACTGGTGGTTTTCAGCCGTCTGACCTGATTGTCATTGCTGGTCGGCCGTCAATGGGCAAATGCCTTGTATCGGATACTGAAATTCTATTGTCAGACGGAAGCCTAGCAACTATCGAGGACATCTATCATCGCCGTCAAGCAGAATTACTTACTCTAGGAACGGATTGGAAATTTCACAACACTAAGCCATCCGCCTTTGTAGACGATGGGTTCAAGCCAGTATTTCGCGTTACATCCCGATTAGGGCGGTTTATTGAATCCACGATTACGCACCCTTTTCTCACCATCAATGGCTGGCGACGACTTGGAGAATTGAACCCTGGTGAGAAGATTGCGGTGCCTCGTCAGCTAGACGTTTTTGGCACACAGACCATCCGCGAGTGTGAAGTCAAGTTATTAGGGTACTTGATTGGAGATGGTTGTCTGACTAGGACTTCGCCTCAATTTATCAATAGCAATCCTCTACTGCAAGAAGAGTTTAGTCGTTTATGCGAGGTCTTAAATGTAGAACCCGAAGAACTCGTACCTCACCAACTTGCAGCAATTAGTAAAAACAGCAAAAATCCTCTCACTCTGTGGTTACAAGAATTAGGTCTTTGGGGCAAAAATGCTCATAATAAAGCTGTCGCCAATATTGTTTTCTGTTTAGAGCGATCGCAAGTTGCTTTATTCCTGAACCGTCTCTTTGCCACAGATGGATGGGCTACAGTACTCAAGAGCGGTCAGGCGCAGTTAGGCTATGCCACAGTCAGCGAAAAGTTAGCACGACAGGTGCAACATCTCTTACTCAGATTCAGCATCATCGCTGCTCTGAAAAAGCGCTCTGTTAAATACAAAAACACTTTTAAGACAGCATGGCAGCTCGATATTACAGATGCTCAGTCTATCAAGACATTCATCTCGGAAATTGGCATCTTTGGTAAGGAAGAGACGCTGTCTAGAGTCCAAGATGCCCTGGTTGAGAAAAGATATCAGACGAACCGCGATCTCATCCCTGTTGAAATTTGGGAGCAGATTGCTAAGGCAAAAGGTGGTGAAACGTGGAAATCTTTAGCGCTACGGGCGGGCATCAAGGGATACTCAAATATCCATGTCGGAAAACGAGCTTTATCGCGAGAGCGCCTTTTTACGTTGGCGCTCGCTTTAGATAATCTTCCACTCCAGCAGTTAGCAACTAGTGATGTTTATTGGGATGAAATCGTTTCAATTGAACCTGTGGGATACAAGCAGGTATACGATTTAACCATTCCAGATACCCATAACTTTGTTGCCAATGATATCTGCGTTCACAATACCAGCTTCGCTTTAGCGATCGCGCGCAATATCGCCGAAAAATTGCCCGTCGCGGTTTTTAGCTTGGAAATGTCCAAGGAACAGTTGGTGCAGCGACTCCTAGCCAGCGAAGCGGAAATTGAAAGCAATTACCTGCGAACGGGGCGGATAGCGGCGAATCAGTGGGAGAAGTTGAGCTATGCTTTGGGAGCTTTATCGGAGTTACCGATTTATATAGACGATACCGCCAACCAATCGGTCATGCAAATGCGATCGCAAGTGCGGCGTCTCCAAGCCGAACAAAGTGGCAAGTTGGGATTAGTGTTAATCGATTACTTGCAATTGATGGAAGGTAGCGGTAGCGAAAACCGAGTACAGGAACTATCTCGAATTACCCGAGGTTTGAAAGGATTAGCTCGCGAACTCGGCGTCCCCGTGATTGCTCTATCTCAGCTGAGTCGAGGGGTTGAAGCTCGTACCAATAAGCGTCCGATGATGTCGGATTTGAGAGAATCGGGTTCAATCGAGCAGGACTCGGATTTAATTATCATGTTGTACCGCGACGAGTACTATAACGAAAATACACCCGATCGCGGTATTGCGGAAATCATTATTACCAAACACCGCAACGGCCCAACCGGCGTCGTCAAGCTCTTGTTTGACCCGCAATTTACTCGTTTCCGAAATCTTGCCCTTCCCAATCGGTAAGGATTTGACCCGATTGGGAAAGGTCAGATTGTTTTAGCTAACTTTGAGCAGTTCGACATCAAAAATCAACGTAGCATTGGGCGGAATTACTCCACCTGCACCACGCGAACCGTAGCCTAACTCGGCGGGAATAATCAGCTGTCGGCGTCCGCCAACTTTCATGGAGGCAATGCCCTCATCCCAGCCTTTGATTACCTGTCCGACGCCCAATTTGAACGAAAAGGGACGATTGCGATCGCGAGAACTGTCAAACTTAGTTCCATCCTCTAACGTTCCGGTGTAGTGAACTACAACCGTCTGACCCTTTTGGGGCGTTGCTCCATCTCCCGGTTTAATCTCAACGTACTTCAGACCAGAGGGAGTCGTCACCACGTTAGAACCAGCAGTTTGTCCGCTTTCTGAATCAGCACTCATAACAATAAAATTGGTATCGTTAACAGCTGGGTTAGCATTGATTGTCTGTTCGATTGCTGTCGGTTGAACCTTGGTCAATTCGTCAGCGCTAGCTTTCCCAGCACTCAATTGAGACACAACCAACAGTAGCCCACAAGCCAAGACCACCCCTAAGCTGATTAAAATTTCTCTCAAAATCTCTTCTCTCCCTTAAAATTTTCTTATTTCCAGAGCTTGTTTTCCAGATCGCGCAACTGACGTTCTAAGCGATCGATTCGACCTCGCAATTCATCGACTTCTGATTGGCGAGGCACACCCAAATCTTGCAGCATATTACGCATCTGCCGTTCCATGTTCGCCTCAAAGTGACCTTGCTCTGACTTGAGCTGCTGCATCATATCATCGACAAAGCCCTTAGCTTGCTCGGGATTAATTTTTCCTTCTTTTACCCATTCGTCGCTGACCTCTCGAATTTTCTCTGAAACTACAGACGTTGTGCCAACCCCAACCATCAATAACTGTTTGAGCCAATTATTATTATCCATGGTTTTTTCCTGTCCACTAGGCGCTGAATTGGACGGCTGGACGTAGACAGTGTCCAATAGGGTGGAAACTAGATATACTACCAGCCTACAGTTCTATTGTGTGACATCTTTAAGGATACCTGCTGCTTCCCCCTATCCCTAGGTTGAGCCGGAGCGTGACAAAATAGAGTCCTGAGATTCTTATCTATGTTGAATCTATTGTCTACCGACGCTGATTGTGCGATCGCATCCTATGGTAATTGAGTGGCTCAAGGTGAACGTCTCTCCCGAACTCCGGGACAAATTCATTGAAATAGATGCCGAAATCTGGACGCCAATGCTAGCTAGCTATCCGGGTTTTTTAAGCAAGGAAGTTTGGATTAATCCCGAGGTATCCACAGAGCTTGTTTTGATTATTCGTTGGGAAAGCCGGGAACTGTGGGGGGCCATTCCAGGAGAGAGGCTTGCTGCAACAGAAAAGGAGTTCAATCGGGCATTTGGCGGCGAGTATCAGTTTCTGGAGGAGAAATCCTATCAAGTCCGAAAATTCCCTATGACTTCACAGTAACTACTTAACAGTAATCAGTGACCAAGCTACTATTCGGGGGATGCGAGTCCCTTACGTATTAGCTACCATGCAACAAGTGGGGGTGTCCTTCTTCCTACTAAAAACTGGTCACTGGTCACTGGTCACTGATAACTGATAACTGGTCACTGTTTAAAAGACGCTTCTTACGCTCAACAACGAGTACTGATGTCCAATTGTCCCCGCTGTCATCAATCCATCAGTAGAAAGGCCATCACTTGTCCCCATTGCAGCATGGTGCTGAAAGCCTATGGTCATCCGGGTATTACCTTGCACCGAGCGATCGGAGACACCTCTCTTTGCGAAACTTGTACCTACCATGCAGATGATAGCTGTACCTATCCGCAACGTCCGCATGCTCAGGAGTGTACACTCTACAATGACATGAATCAGTCTCTAGAGACTAAGCCAATCTATGCGCCTCGTCGCAACCCTATTCAAACACTCAGCTTTTGGTATCAACGAAACCCTAGGTTAATCGGGTTTGGGGTACTGATAATTGCGAGTTTGCTGGTAGCTTGGCTGGCAGCCTCTCGATAAACTCATCTACACCGTGTGAAACCTGGTCACTGCTCACTGTTCACTGGTCACTGTTTTAAGTCACACTCGCCGCAGTCGAGTCGGTTTCTTGAGAGAGCGTTGTGTCTTTTGACGGTAATGGCTCGATCGCTGTTTTTTCCTCCAACACATCCAAGTCAAACCAGAATGTTGTCCCAACCCCAACTTCGCTGACTAGGTAGACTCGGCTGTGATGCTTCTCGACAATATTTCTGACAATTGAAAGGCCTAATCCCGTGCCTTCGAGCGTATGCACTCGGTTTTCGACCCGGAAAAACCGTTCAAAAATGGCTTCTTGGTCTTCTAAATCGATCCCGATGCCGGTGTCGGAGATTTCGATTCGCACTTGACGAGTCTCGTTATGATTAAACTCTGGCTCTAGCAGATAAGCCCGAAATGCCATTCGTCCACCGGGTTCCGTAAATTTCAAGGCGTTGCCCACCAAGTTATCAAAGACTTGGAGCAATAGATCGTAATGACCCAAGACTGGCGGCAAGTTCGGCTCTATGTCTGAAACCATTTCAATGCCCTTATCACGGGCATTGAGCTGATAGGTTCGCAGTGTCTGCTCTACAGGCAGCGCAATATCTACTGGCTCAAAGTGGTAAATGCGACACGAGGTTTCCAGTCTGGATAAATCCAGAACATCGTTGACTAGACGGGTTAAACGGTCGGTTTCGCGATTGGCGGTTTCGAGAAACTCTTGTCGTTCGCTTTCACTGAGGTCTTCACCGTATTCGTGGAGCGTTTCAATAAAGGATTTGATATTAAATAACGGTGTTCTCAGTTCGTGAGATACATTACTGATAAACTGGCTTTTCGCCTCATTTAGTTCGACCTCGCGGGTAATATCCTGCACTGTCATGGCAATTCCCTTGATACTCTCGCGATACTGATCGAATACCTGAGTCAGGAGAATGCGAACCGTGCGCGCTGTGGGTTGGGCGAGAGTAATCCGGAATTCTTCGCCTTCGCGATCGCCATTTCGCATCAGCCCCTCA